>JBAYVM010000392.1:0-3312 GCA_041674645.1 Victivallaceae bacterium
AGTAAATGGCGGCGTCAGGGTCACTGCCGCGCATACTTTTTATAAATGCGCTGGCGGTATCGTAATGACCATCGTCACCATAAGTAATCATCTTCTGCTGAATTGAATCTTCAGCTTCCGGCAAGCCAATTGTAATCGTTTCACTTTTGTCCGGCGCTGTCGTCAAAACGGCGATTTCCAGAGCGTTTAATGCTCTTCGCGCGTCTCCTTCGCAAATTGTAGACAAAAAATCAATTGCTTCCGCAGTGATAGCAATTTTTGTGTCGCCAAAACCGCGCGGATCGACAATTGCTCTTTGAAGTAAATTTTTGATGTCTGCCGGAGCCAGCGGCTCAAGCTGAAACAGCAGTGACCTGGAAAGCAACGCACCAATTACATAAAATTGCGGATTGTGTGTTGTTGCTCCTACCAGACGAATATTACCATTCTCAACATCCGGCAACAGGGAATCCTGTTGCGCACGATTAAAACGATGGATTTCATCAATAAATAAAATCGTTTTGCGACCATTGGCTTGTTTGCGTTGCGCCGCAATCGAAATTTCTTTTCTGATGTCTGCAACAGTGGAAGTTACGCCGGATAAGCGAATGAATTCTGAATCAGTAGTCCTGGCAATAAGTTCAGCCAGACTGGTTTTACCGACTCCCGGAGGACCGGATAAGATAATGGAAGTAAATCTGTCTGCATCGATGGCTCGACGAAGAAGTTTACCATGAGCCAGCAAATGCTTCTGGCCGACAAATTCATCAAGTGAGGCAGGACGCATACCCGCCGCAAGGGGCTGATGCTCTCTGTCTCTTGAATTTTCCGGAATTTTTCCCGGATTATCTATACCAAAATCTAACAGTTCCATTCCGTTTCTCAACAGACCAGGAAGCTCAGATTAAAGTCAAACATGTATGAAAGGGAGTAACTGTTTTATGACAGGATACAATAACCCTTAAGGCATTTTAAGCTTAATCTTATGTAATTCTGCTTGTTTATCATAATAAATTTACTATTCTTTATTGCTAACTCTGCAATCCCTTTATCCAAAGCCAACAACTTAACTGTTGCGGCGATGTACATACATATTGAACAACAACTGACTCAAGGCTCATTGTTATCAAAATATTTATGTAAAAACACTAAAAGTGCCTTCTTCAGGAAGACACTGCGTTAATTCAATATAATCCCCTTTCGTATGATTGAAAGGGTCTGTCTGGTTAAAATGTATTATTTATTGCAATTTCGCGTAGTAATGAATCATGAAAGTTGAAATTGTCTGTAACCTTTAAAGAATTATTTTAAATTTTGTGCGGGATTGAATTTTTCAGCAATGCCCATATAGTTTAATTGTTTGAAAACTCCCGGAAATATTGGAATAAAAATTAATAACGGCAAAATGACGGCTGTCTTTTCAGGGTAAGTTCTGCTCAGTCCGTTGTTTAAAGACGAGAAAATGACGAAACATGACCATGGAGATATAAATGGATATTTTTAAATTTGTAGTTATCGGTTCAGGGAATATTTCACGTACTTATTTTAACGCAATCGGAAATATTGATGAAGCGGAAATTGTCGGAGTCATATCACGCAGCGGGCGTAAAACAGAAAGTGTCGGGGATGATGTTGAAGTTAAATCACGCCTCGAAGACATTACCGTCGATTATGATGCCGTTATTATTACTACCCCAAACGGATTGCACCACAGTTGGGCAGTGACGGCGGCAGGCCTCGGAAAACATGTATTGACCGAAAAACCACTGGATATTACTGTTGAGGCAATGGATGCGATGATTTCTGCCTGCCGTCAAAATGACGTTAAACTCGGCGTCGCCTACCAGCGGCGCACCAGCCCTGACAATATGATAGTCAAAGAATTGCTGGAGCAAAATGTATTAGGAAAAGTTTTTGCGGCGGATATGCAGATAAAATGCTATCGCAAGCAGGAATACTATGACAGTAGTTCTTATCGCGGCGGATATGCGATTGACGGCGGCGGCCCTTTCATTCAACAGGCATCGCATAATATTGATATCTATGGCTGGTTTTTCGGAAAACCGGTAAAAACAGTGAGCATGCTTGGAACTTTCCTGCACAAAATTGAAGGCGAAGATCACGGCATTGCCATTTTAAAACATGCGGACGGCATGATTGGTTCGATTGAAGCGTCTACCTGCACCAGTCCCGGATTCCCGCCAGTTTTGACAATTCATTCCGAAAAAGGTACCTGTGTGCTTGAAAACGATATTATAACATTCTGGAATATGGACGGAGTCGCCAATCCGAGTATTAGTACCGGGCTTAAAATTCATGATGGCGCAACGAGCGCGGCAGTAGCTGATGGTGGTGGACATGAACGGATTATCATTGATTTTATTGAAGCGGTCAAACAGAATCGTCCACCGGTGGTTTCAGGAGATGAAGCCAGACTGGCAACGGAAATAGTCTTGGATATTTATAAAAATAATGTTTATTAAAATCAAAACTTACTGGCTAAGCAGTTTCTTGGCTTCGGCATCGCCATTTTCTGCCGCTTTTATTAGTAGCCGGATTCCTTCTTTTTCGTTTTTGCGAGTGCCGGTTCCGTTAAAATAGCATAATGCCAGGCAACGTTGAGCGCGTGGATCTCCCTGCTTTGCCGCCTGTTTGAACCAAAAAAATGCGGCTCCCGGATCTGCGGGAATTGCAGTTCCTCTTTGAAAATAACAGGCCAGGTTAAATTGCGCATGAGCGTCGCCTTTGTTGGCGGCTGAGTAAAAAAAAGACACGCCTTTTTTCTCGTCTTTGGTGACGCCGATACCTTCAACGTAAAACACGCCCATTTTGAATAATGCGTAGGGATTTCCCTGGTCTGCGGCTTTTTTATACCACTCAATTCCGGTAGCAATATTTTGTTTGACGAAATGTCCGTCAAAATAATATTCTCCCATCTTCACCTGAGCCATCGGCAAGTCTGCTTCGGCGGCTTCTTTGAACAGTTTAAATGCTTGCGTTGAATCAGGCTTAACTCCAGTGCCGTATTCGTAGCAATATGCCAGCTTGCCCTTTGCTTCAATATCTCCGCCAGCCACGGCTTTGCGCAGCCATTCAATCATTTTTTTTTCATTTTTCTCACAACCGATTCCGGCAAAATAGCAGTCAGCCAGCCGTCGCATTGCCGGAGCATCGCCTGCATTAGCGGCCTTTTGCAATAAAGCAATTGCCTTTTCTATTTCCTTGTGCTGCGGTTTCTCATTTTTAGGCTTTTCGAGATAAAGTATTGCCAGTTCCCGCATTGCCGGAGCATAACCTTCCGCAGAGAGTTTTAACATTATTTTTTCAGCCTGA
>JBAYVM010000393.1:0-3310 GCA_041674645.1 Victivallaceae bacterium
GGGCTGTCAAGCTCAGTGGCAGGACATTCTTCCGGGCGGCGGCCGGACATAAATTCAATAATCTGAGAAAAATTATCATCGGCGTAACTGATGCCGACAGTTTCAGTCATTTTATCTATAATCGCATCATCCAACTTAACTTCCAGCTCTTTTTCCAGAATAGCTTTGGCTTTTTCACCGATTTTCGGCGCGAGTTTACTGCGCAACGCCGCTTTGACCGGGCCGTAAAAATCCAACGCTTCACTCACAGACATCCGGTAAACCTTGCAACCGACGATTTTCAGTCCGGTGCGGCTGAGCATATCAATGATATTGCCGGGACGGCTGCTCGCGTGCCGCCAGTTGTCCGGCTTAATGATTACCAGCGTCCGTTCTGCTCCATCTTCCAGGCCAACCACATTTTCCACGATATTTTTATTTTTAGTGGAAAAATCCGCAAACAATTTGAGCCGGTAATTGGCAGATTTACTGTCCTGCGCCGTCATTACCGCCGGTTCAAAATAACGGATTTTCCCCGGATTTTCTTTATCTTCAACCATATCCGCATAAGTGTCACGGATTGTTTCCCCGCACTGTGATTCTTTTGAGCTGCTGGCGGAAAGCTTCCCGACAACCGCAGAAAGTTTACGGCAGGCGTCTTCGCCTTTGAACAGCAACATCAAAACGCGTTCCTTTTTGCCATCTTCCAGCCCGGAAAAATTTTCGCGGACATAATTGCTCAATAATTCTCCAATGCGCGAATCGCGTTGACCAACAAAACGTTCCAGCGAATCAACATATTTTTCCACCAGCTCTTTGTCAAAAGCCAACATTTGTGCGCCGACAAAATCCAAATCGGTGCGGGAAAGCAACCGGGCAATAATTCCGCCAGTTCTGGATTTCATCAAACTGTAGGGAGTTATTAATACATACGAAAGTTCAACCGCCATTTTCAGTTCTCCTGAGTTATTTTAATAGTCATTATGTTTTATGTGCAATCTAGTAATTTAAATCAAAAACCGCAAACCGCAAATCGCAAACTCAAGGTTGACCGCAATTAGCCTGCAAAAGGCATGTTTCAACGTCAACTGAAAGTTGATTTTGGTTTGTCTGCCTCTGGAGTCCCGCGACTGCGGGATCCGTCGAAACCGTTTGGTGTAGCCGCCTCGCGCTCTGCGAGGATAAAGTAGCGCCAGGTTTAGCCTTAAACCGGCGAAAGGACGGGAATATTTTACCTCTGAGCCAATTGCAAAAGTAATATTTTGTAGGAATTCAGAAGAAATAGTCCAGTGTTAAAAATAAAATGTGAACTGAATTATAATTTATTCTGACTTCTGTCTACTGAATCCTGACTACTTTTGCAATTACCTCCACTAACTAACATTTATCTGCCGAAGGCGTGGCTAACGGAAAACAGGCAAACGAGAAAAGTTCCAAAACAAAAATCCTCCGCGCTCTTTACGGCTTTGCGTTTAACATCTTGCCGGTAGCGTTCAGAACTTGATAATATTGCGTGGCAGATTATATTTGAGCCTTAACAAAACGCGGGAATAAAAAGCAATGCAGAGGCGGGCGAAGCAATGGGCTATTGTACAAAAACACAAAAACTAAAGTGCAACCCCGATGGACCCTTTGACTATGAAAACGACAATTCAGAAAATAATAAACATTTTACCATTTCGAAAAGTTTGTATATGTTTGTATCGACAACGCAATTTTCAGGAATGGGCTCGTATTTCAAGTATTTGCCATGTCTTTATTATATTCATCTCATTTATTCTGTGCTTTCAGTATAGCTTTATAAATACAGGGAAATATCCAACAGGCGTTATCATTTCTGTGATTTTTTCTATTATTTTGTTTACTCCAATTTGGTTATCGCTACTGGTTTGCTCGTTGGGCTTGGCAATAGAAAATTTTCGAGAAAGAAAAGTTCTTATTTTTTCATGGATTACATTAATTTTTTCGTGGCCATTAACAATAATAGCAATTATTACGATTGGGCAAGAAATATTGGAATATGTGCCTATTGTGGCAATACTGCCATGCGTGTTATCGCTAGGAATATGTTGTCGGTATTTTACGCTTTGGAAATATGGAATAGTTATCTTACTGTTGTCAATTATCCAATTTGCATTTCTGAAATTCATTATTTGGAGTATTCATTGTTAGTAACATATGGAAATATTGGGGTCAAGCTTGAGTTTTTGTGTTTTCATGCGACTATTTTAGCTTGACTAACAATTATTCAGATGGCGTTTAACTGTTAAGCAATGTCGAAGCCGCGCCGGATATTGCGTTTGCCTATAATCGCCTCCGCGCTCTTTGCGGCTTTGCGTTTAACATCTTACCGGGAGCGTTCCGAACTTGATAATATTGTGTGGAAGATTATATTTGAGCCTTAACAAAACGCGGGAATAAAAAGCAAAGCAGAGGCGGGCGAAGCAATGGGCTATTGTACAAAAACACAAAAACTAAAGTGCAACCCCGATGGCCCAAAGCTATAATGCTTTGATTAAAAACAAGATAAAGAATAATGATTGGAAGTGTCTTGCAAAATTTTCCGACAAATATATATTACTACGAATTGAGGCGCGATAGATTGCCTTGGACACAATGCCTGGGTTTTGCGATTGGACGCCTATATAACGTTATGTGAGTGAATTAATAGGAGAAATCATATGCCAGCAGGAAATACTGTAAGACCGAATAAATGGAGTAATGTCATCGATTTATATGATGATGGTGACAATTCAGCAATTTGGGGAAGTTATGACGGATCAACAAGTAGATGTCTTGGAGTAAGATGGAACGGGGGGCAAAGTCATGGCTACCCAAATCAAGGGAATAATCCTTTGTGGTACGTTGAACCGGATTTTGTAACCAAGAATATTCTTCTGGAGTTACTCAGCAGGGTGAATAATAATTCCGGTATTGGGCACCTTCAAAACATATTGCAAGCATTGAAAGAATGCCCTTAATAATCTGGAATAAATCACATAACAAGGCAAATCCAGCCGACGCGCCAAAGGCGCGCGCAGCTGATTTGCGGCGTTAGGTGCTTCATATGATGTATACTCTTTAAATCCTCTACCATGCAAGGAAGCCAATTATGGATACATATATTTCCAATGTTGAGTTAAAAAATTACCGCTCGTGTAAAAAAACTGCTGTGGATTTACACGATTCTCTGTCCGCTCTAATTGGAGTTAATGTGGAATATCGGCTTTAACTTTTGTGTTTTAGAGCGACTATTTGAGCTTGACTAACAATTATTCAGATGTTGAGAGGCGCGGGTCAGTTTTGTGTTTTTGCTGTTTGTGTCAACTAC
>JBAYVM010000394.1:0-3300 GCA_041674645.1 Victivallaceae bacterium
ACTTATACCGTCAGCCTGAAATAAACTGCTGTTGAAAGGAAATGGCAATAAAGATGCAATATTTCAAACCGCAACCGGAAAATCTGTCGGTCGGGGACTGTATGCCGTTCTTCCACGATGGAATCTTTCACCTGTTCTATCTGCTGGATGAAGACCATCATCACAAGAATGACGGATTGGGAGGTCACATTTGGGAGCATGCTTCAACTTCCGACCTGAGAAACTGGATACAGCATCCTTCGGCGGTATTGTATGACCTGCCTGACGAAGCGTCTATCTGCACCGGCTCAGTTTTTCACAATGCCGGAGTTTATTACGCATTTTACTCCACCCGCTATTTTGACCGCCGCGGAGAAATCCTGAGCTGTTCGGCCAGTTCTGATTGTACGCTATTCCGCAAAACCGACAAACCGCTGATTGCCGGATTTGATAAGTCCGGTTACAGCCGGAAAGATTTTCGCGATTCGGTAGTTTTCCATAACGGCGAAGACAACAGTTTTCACATGCTGGCAACCTCCGCTTGGGAAAAAGCGGAGGCATTACCTGGCTATAATGGTTGTCTCGCCCATTTGGTTTCTGATGACTTTAAAAAATGGACACCGCTGGAGCCGTTCTTTATTCCAGGATATGAAACTTTACCGGAATGCCCGGACATTTTTCAATGGAACAAGTGGCATTATCTGCTGTTCAGCATTAAAGGAGTTACCCACTACCGGATGGCAAGGAACTGGAACGGTCCATGGCTGAAGCCGCCTCATGACACGCTTGACGGGCTGATGGCAAGAGTTTTCAAAACTGCCCCATTTACTGGCAACCGCCGCCTGGCGGTGGCGTTTGTGCCGACAGTGAAAGGCGATTCGCTGGCTTATGCGGGCAGAGCGGTTTTCAGGGAACTGCTACAATATCCGGACGGAACGCTCGGAACCTGCTTTCCGGCAGAAATGCAGCCGGAGGATAAAGAAACTGCACAATTGAGCACAATACCGCCGTCCGGATTCAATCTGAACGCCGAAAGTAGCATGCAAATTGCTGAGTTGAAAGGAATTCCCGACAACGCGCATATTTCGATGCGAATTAAACCGGCGGCAGACACATATTGCTTAAAGCTGGGATTGCGCGGAGAAACTCCGGTTGACGGCGGAATTATCAGCTTTTATCCGAAAGACAAAATCATAATATTTCAGGATAAAGTCTTGGCTAAAAGTCTGCTGGATAATATTATCGTCAGAGTTGACGCAGTGGAAGATATTTCACAGGACTTTATTCTGGACATCTACCTTTACGAAGACGTGATAGACATTTGCGTCAACGGCAGGCAGTGTCTCCTTAATTGCCTGGAAAAGAGAACCGGGGGAAATCTTTTTTTGATGGTTCACTGCGGCAGCACCATATTCGATGAGATTAATGTTGCGAAGTCTGATCTTTAAAAAGTTTAACCAGATTGAGATGTATTTATCATGCAGCCATTAATTGTCGGTATCGGCGAAGCGCTCTGGGACTTACTGGACAACGAAAAAGTCTTGGGCGGTGCCCCCGCCAATTTTGCTTATCATGCCGCAGCGCAGGGCGGGAACGGCACTGTTGTCAGTGCAGTCGGCAGTGATGATTACGGTAGCGAAATCATCAGCGAACTTGCGAACAAAGGGATATCGACTGATTATATTTCCGTTTGCGAAGATTATCCGACAGGAACTGTTTCAGTGACGTTGGATGATGGCAAACCGTCATATTGTATTTATGCTCCGGTCGCCTGGGATTACATAAAGTGGAAACCGGAACTGCAAAAACTAGCCGCACAGGCAAGTTGCATTTGTTTTGGTTCACTTGCCCAACGCAATGCGGTTTCCGCAGATACTATTCAACGATTTGTTGCTGCGGCAAACTCCAATTGCTTGAAAATTTTCGATATTAATTTGCGACAGAATTTTTTTAACTGCCGGATAATTGAACAGTCTTTAATCGCTGCCGGAATATTAAAAATCAGCGACGAAGAATTCCCGGTAATCCGCGATATATATTCGCTATCAACTAATGAGCCCAAAGCAATTACTCAGCTGATTGAGCAATTTAATCTGCAAGCCGTATTATTGAGTTGCGGCGCGAACGGCAGCCGGTACTACTCCGCGTTCGAGTCATTTGCTGTACCAGCCATTGATTACGGACCCAAAATTGACACGGTTGGTTGCGGCGATGCATTTACCGCCGCCTTTGCCGTGGCGTTGATTACAGGGAAAAATCCGCACGCGGCAATGGAGCACGCATCCCGCGTAGCTGGATTGGTCTGCGCCAGTCGCGGCGCAACTCCGCCAATACCGGAAGATTACTGCTTGCAGAAACAATAAAATACAATCCTTTACCAAAAAAAACAGGCCGGATAGTCCCGGCCTGATTTTTATTTTTATATTTGTCTTATCTGACTGGATGAATTTAGATTTTCACCAGAGATTTAACATTAACCGGCAGTCCGGTTTTCATTGATTTGTTGGCGGCAATACCAGTGAGAATGGATTTTGCGCCATCAACATATCCGGCTGCATGACCGAGCGGATCGTTTTCCGCGCCGCGGAAAACATGATTCAGCATGCGAACGTCGCCGCCGCCGTGACCGCCTTTATCCAACTGTTCATAGGTAATGACATACGGTTTGCCCCAATGCGGCTGGAAGATAATTTCCGGAACAATGTTCTCCTTACCGCCTTCGAGTTCACGCATTCCCGGCTGATTGAAATCTTCATTGTTGCCGCTGACATAAGATTTTTCATTAACGTTGAATTCCAGGCGGCCTTTAGTGCCATTGAAACATACGCGATAGCCTTCCCATGGCGAATGGGCATTTAGCGAATAAGTCATAACCACTTTATTTTCATAGCGAACCATTACACCCATATTGTCTTCAATGTCGATGCCATCGCTGAAAACATTCAAATCACGGAAGTAATTATCTTCTTTTTCGGCGTCATAATAAAGCGCAATGAGGCGTTTGTCTTTTTCGGTAACTTTCAGCGAGAACGGATCTGCTTTGGCGGCTTCTGAATCTTTGGCGCGGTAATAAGTCTGTTTAATTCCACGTTTTTCAGCATTTTCTTTGCCGTAGAATTTTAAGTCACCCATGGCGAAAACGGTTTCCGGAAATGAATCAAGCCACCAGTTCATCAGGTCGAAATGATGCGTGGCTTTATGTACCATCAAACCGCCGCTGTTGCGTTTATAGCGGTGCCAGCGACGGAAATAATCCGCGCCGTGGCAAGTATCCAGCAGCCATTCAAAATGCACGCTGGTGATATCGCCGACCATACCGCT
>JBAYVM010000395.1:0-3271 GCA_041674645.1 Victivallaceae bacterium
AAATATAGAACCTGTGTTATCAAAATATTTTAACAATAGTTTACATTCAGAATCTTTTTGAGATGGTAAGCGCAATATAAGAGTAATTGGTTTTTTGCATACAACATCAATCATATAATCAACATTTTGTTTCAAACTAATCTTTTCCGGTTTTGATGATTCAGAATTATAATTTTCCGCATAAATATCTATTTTATACTTGCCTTCCGGAAGACCAAATGTCCATTGATAAATTTTTTCTCCCATAAGTTGCAGATAGTCTTCAAAAGAAAGTTTATTTGACACGGAAACATTAATGTCAATATTTCTCTTTTCTGTCCCCCAAGATGTTCCCCCAAGGATAATAATAAAAAATATCATCAATAATGTAATTTTTTTATAGTTAGCCATAAAAACAGTTCCTTTCAATTAAACTGGTTTGATTTTTGAACAATTATTCATGAACACATGCCACTGATGAGATGGTATAAGAAGACGCGTTCGGTCCGCTGAAGTTGCTATATATAATTTCCTCTTCTCCGCAGGGATATTCGTACCATGTTTCAGTCCATGTAAATTCAATAATGCCACCTTTTGTTATGCTCCCGCCTCCTGTTCCATCATGAGGGTCGCCTGTCAAGCTCGCTTCGATTGTTACGGCATATGCTATTGCGCTACCAAACCCCCAGGCACTTAAGTTAATTGTTCCTGTAAAAGTATTTGCTGTCGAGCCACCACATGTCGCTGTTACTGACCCCGGAATATTAAAAATATATGTTCCCGGAATTGAACCGACAAGACTACGCTCACCGCATCGTACCCACCCCCACCATTCCTTTACACAAAGACCTAAAGGGTCTACTTTATAGTTTGCACTATTATTACAATATGCCAAATTATTCCAACCATCAGGATAGCCAATGGTATATCTCTTGGCGTTGGTTCTATTGGAAAATTCCGGAGATGTTAACGCTGGTCCTGCCGGATCGGCGGTCTGCCATTTGCCTTGTTCTGACCGGTAGTTTCTGAACAGGAAAGAATAACCGAGACCGGGGATGCTTGGTTTGCCGGTGAAAAAGTCGGAGGAGAAGTTCGAGAGTTCTGAAGTGCTGGAGTTCGAAGCTGAATCCGCAGTCGGTGGCGCCGCCCCGAATGCCGTGCGGTTGATGGCGTTGAATTTCCCGTTTTCCAGCGAACCAAGGGTATTGCCCAGCATGTCGTCGAACAACACTTTCGAGCTGTCTTTCGAGAATGCCAGAATTGGATTCCCTCCGGTAATCGCCGGTTCGTTGAGGTAGTTGTTTTCACCGCGGGCAATCAACGCCAAGCCGTCCCATAAAAACTCTTCGCGCCTTTGCGTCTTTGCGTTAAATGTGCTTGCTAATTGTCCGTCGATGCCGTATTCATAGTCAATACGGTCAGTGCTACTGATACCGTTATTGGTTGCCACGGAGGTCAACCCTCCATTATTGCCCGTCCGTGCGACGGACATGACTTTATCCAGCCAGCCGTAGGAATAAGATTTGTCGCCTTCCTGAGTTAAACGTCCGGCGGCATCATAGGAGAAGTCAGTGTCAACGCCATCAACAGAACTGCTGACAAGCTGGTTAGCTTTGTCATACATATAAGTTGTAGCCTTGCCGCCTATGGTCTTGGACAGGATGTTTCCAGCCGGGTCATAAACATACTGTTCAACGGCTTTCCCGGAAGCGTCAACCACCGCCAGCAACTGACCTTTTATGTCGTATTTATAGTTTTGTCTACTGCATAGAATCATTCGTAAATTCCTGAATTTAACCAACGAAAACACAAAAGATAAAATCTGACACCGAGAACCGAGCCGACTTCACCGAGCCGGGTTTATATCAAATTGCTCAAAATTAAATATTGAAGAGGTGTTTGCAATTGTTCCTTTTGCCATGTCTTGATTTATTTTATTTTTTTTAATCCATACTATTCCATAATATTTTAGTTCTTTACTAATTATAACATTTTTTTTATTATGAACACTCTCAACCTCCCATATAATTATTCCAACAAGAGGCGAGGTATCTTCTAAGTCTTTAGATATTATAATTCCAGTACCATAATTGCGCGGCCATTTAAAATCTCCTTTTGTTAACACTCCTTTATAATATATTTCGTCATGCCATTCAAGATTGTCAGCAGTGTAAGTTATAAAACCATCTCCTTTTATGTATTTAGAGTATTCTTTACTGCTTCCATAAATCTTTGTATATTTCAATTTGGTTGTTTTGTCATGACAACCCAATAATATAATAGTTATAGAAACAATAGTAATTGATAATCGTTTATTGTTCATTCTGTACATTGCCCTAGTGATACTGGAGCACCTAGATAATAATTATCAGTAGTTAATGTTCTATACATTTTTAATCCACAGTCTGCTTCATTTTCTTGCACTATGACAAATACATCATAGAGTACGTTATAAGTCTTTGTCGCTCTTGTTTCATGATTATCACCAAATCCACAATCAGCATATGCAGGTTTTGTTAATTGGGTAGAAAAAGATTGGCCTGTATAAGACCATGATAAGCTTATTCCGTTATACCCAATTGAACCTCCAAAATAATGAGTTGTTCCAGTTATAGTTTGTGTCGTAGCAGGATCTCCACATTGGCTTACGAGAGCAGCTCCTGCATCTTGACCAGATTGTGTTTTAGTAGTTTGTTTTGTTGTCCATGTAGTTTCCCAATCATGTACAGTCCTTACGTGTCCAGGGCATGGACTTCCAGGAGGAAGAAAAGTACAATCTCCTACACAGTAATCTGTTACCTCACGGCATAGCCCTAAAGGATCAACATTACTATTGGCACGATTATTCACATACGCCAGATTGTTCCAGCCGTCGGGATAGCCCATCGGATCGGCGGTCTGCCATTTGCCTTGGTCGGCGCGATAATTGCGGAACATGAACGCATAACCCAAGCCTTTAACTTGCGGCTTGCCTGTAAAGAAGTTCAATTCGCTGTCAGAATTGCTTTCCCCGAATGCCGTGCGGTTGATGGCGCTGAATTTACCATCTTCCAGCGAACCAACCGTATTGCCCAGCATGTCGTCGAACAACACCTTGCTGGAATCCTTGCTGAACGCCAGAATTGGATTTCCGCCAGTAATCGCCGGTTCGTTGAGGTAATTGTTTTCTCCGCGGGCAATCAACGCCAAACCATCCCAGAGAAACTCTTCGCGCCTTTGCGTCTTCGCGTTAAATGTGCTTGCTAATTGTCCGTCGATGCCGTATTCATAGTCAATGCGGTCAGTGTTGCTG
>JBAYVM010000396.1:0-3246 GCA_041674645.1 Victivallaceae bacterium
ATTTGCGCTCGGAGAGCGCAAGCTACACCTGAAGACGCGCTCAGTTGCGCCACCTGAAAACTCTTCAGCTTGCGATAACCACCGCGCGCGGAAATTAAATTAGACATCACGGCTGGATTTTTGAATATCTGAAGGAGATTCTAATTCATTTTATTGTTTTTTCTGCTTCTTCCGATGGCGTCTGTGGCGATAATTGCATGCAGGACTTTTTCCGGAGTAATGTTGCCGGCTTCATGATGCATTCCTTCATTTGAGGCGCACGCTTTTTCGGCAACGGCAAGCAATCCAGCACGATCGCAATCGGCCAGCCCAAGCTCGGCCAGAGTAGTTGGTAGAGATATTTTCTCACAGAATGAAAAAACGGCGTCAGATTCGGCTGGTTGAGCGTCATTAAGTTGCAGTCCGACCAGCACGCCGAAGGCTACTTTTTCACCATGAAAAAAGGTATGGGTTGGTTCCAGAGCGGTCAGTCCATTATGAATTGAATGCGCCGCAGCCAGTCCGCCGCTTTCAAATCCGATTCCGCTGAGCAAAATATTTGCTTCAATAATTCGCGATAAAGCAGGCGTGATGACGTGATTATCGCAGGCAATTTTGGCATAAGCGCCGTATTCCAGAAGCGTATCGTAACAAAGTTTAGCGATATGCAACCCGGCGCAGGTGCTAAGTCCGCCGCATTCATTTACGGACTGAGTTCTGCGACAGGAATCAGCTTCAAACCAGGTGGCCAGCGCATCGCCCATGCCGGAGACCAAAAAGCGAGTCGGGGCATTGGCAATAATATTTTCATCCACCAGTACGGCGGAAGGATTCATTTTCTGATAGTAAACCGACTGAAAAACACCATGATCGGAGTAAAGCACCGCGCATCCGCTGCACGGAGCGTCGGTTGAGGCAATTGTCGGCACAATAATGACTGGAATATTTGCGCGGTCGGCGGCTATTTTTGAGGTGTCAATAACTTTCCCGCCACCCATGCCGACAAGCACATTTATCTTTTTTTCACGGATAAGGTTTGAGACGCGCGCTAATTCCGTTTCGCAACATTCTCCCCGGAATGGCTCGATAGGTATAGGGTTCGCTTTCCAATCAACACCGCATGTCGGCAAAATCTGTTTATGTGCGGTGTTTGAAGCCAAAATCAAACCGCGTTTGCCCTGTGATTTGATAAGTGCTGGAAGTTCATTCAACGCGCCTGGACCTTGCAGATATTTTCCCGGAAATACAGCTTTCTTAAACATACGCAACTCCTTCTTTTTACATATTATTCAACCGACAAACAATGTTATTCAGAATATATCTGGACAGGCGATAGTATGCAAGCCGCCAAAAACTAATTTGGAGAACCGGATTGCAGTTGATTATGTTGAATGCGGGCTTAAAAACATTGAACCTGACATGGATTTTACGCGTTCGCGTGGTATCTTATAAAGGCTTGTAAATAAAACACGATATACAACACGGACAGCATGAATCTTTTTGACCAGCTTATTCGTTCACGGCGCAGAAGCGTCGGAATTTATATTAAAGGCGACGGCCGGGTTGTCGTCCGCGCGCCATTACGGCTGTCAGATTCAGCTATAAATAACACAGTGGAAAAACATCGGGACTGGATTGTTGCCCGTCGGCAGTTAGTCCATGAACGCCGACAACTGGTGCCGGAAAAAAGTTTTACAGAGGGCGACAAATTCCATTTTTTAGGCAAAGAATATTCCCTGTTGTTCCATGATGCTCCGGAAGACTCAGTTTGTTTAAATGATGCTCTGCTCGTTCCGTCGGCGCCACCGGAAAAAATCCGCAAACTTATTCTCAAATGGTATCGGGAGCAGGCTAATGAGATTCTTTCAAATAAAGTAAATTCTTTTACACAGGCCTTTGATCTCAAACTGGAAAATTTAAAAATCACCTCCGCCGCCAAGAATTGGGGTTCATGCACAGCTCGCGGCAATCTGAATTTTCCCTGGCGGCTGGTCATGTGTCCGCTGCCGATTATTGATTATGTGGTAATCCATGAACTGGCGCATCTGCTGGAAATGAACCATTCGCCGGACTTCTGGCAGGTGGTGAAAACGATGTGTCCGGATTATCAGGAACGCCGTGCCTGGCTCCGGGATAATTCCTACCGGTTTCCCGGGTTTTAATCAGGCGAAATCAGGATGATAAAATAACCCACAGAATTTAACCGGAATGATGATGAAAGATAATATTTTTGCTCAACCGTTGCAAACCGCTGAAGACTTCAAATTTGATGACAAAGTCGCCGATGTCTTCCCGGATATGATAAAACGTTCAATCCCCGGATACGAAAACGTCATCATTATGAGCGGCCTGTTCGCGGAAAGATTTGCGCAACCGGACAGCAATTGTTACGATTTGGGCTGTTCGCTGGGCGCGACCACGCTGTCCATGCGGGCAAGAATTTCACAACCCGGTTGCCGGATAATCGCTGTGGACAATTCCGAATCCATGGTTTCACGTTGCCGTAAAATCATTGATTCCAACGACAGTCAGGTTCCGGTGAGCGTAATTCAAGCAGACATCCGGAATGTCGATTATCAAAAGAATTCACTCACGGTCATTAATTTCACGCTGCAATTTCTTCCCGTTGAAGACCGGTTGCCGTTGCTGAGAAAAATTTATGACAGCATGCTGCCCGGAGCCGCATTAATTCTGTCGGAAAAAATTACTTTCGAAGACCGGGAGAACAGCGAACTGTTCATCGACATTTATCACGCCTGGAAAGCGCATAACGGTTACAGCGAAATGGAAATCCGTCAGAAACGCAACGCGTTGGAAAATGTAATGAAACCGGACACCGTTCGAGTTCACCGGGAACGGCTGGCGGCGGCAGGTTTCAAACGCTGTGAAATCTGGTTCCAATGCTTCAATTTCATTTCTCTGGCGGCGTTCAAATGAATATCGATTACCAGCCATTTCAGAAACTAGCCGCCAAAACCAGCCTGCAACCCTGGGCGGAGGAACTTACCCGCCAGTCGCAGGAAGTTTTTGACCATTGCCGTCATGGACATTTCAGCATGTGGCGCAACGCCTTGAACAAACTGCCGGAACTTAAACTTTCTTCGATTGACCTGAACACAGATACCGTCAGAGCCGGATTGCCGGAAGACTGCACGGAACAGACCCGGCAACTGCTCTATGATTGTTTTCAAAAACTCCGTCCGTGGCGCAAAGGTCCGTTCAATATTTGCGGTCAGCAAATAGACACCGAATGGCGTTCCGACTGGA
>JBAYVM010000397.1:0-3245 GCA_041674645.1 Victivallaceae bacterium
CTTAATGCTTAGAGCCAACGAATGGCACGGGCAGGACAAACCAATAACAATCTTTACGCCACATCGCCTGGTTTTGAGAGAAAGCATACAACAAATAACCAAACACAAGGAGGAACTCGAATTGGTCTCATGATTAACAGGCTGTTTTTTTGGAAAACACGTAACAAATAAACAAAGGAATAACAGGAGTTAAAAAAATGAAACTGAAAAGAAACAACGTAAACAATGTATGCTCTAAAGGCAGGTTCACGCTCATAGAGCTCCTCGTCGTAATTGCCATAATCGCGATTTTGGCTGCAATGTTGTTACCGGCGCTGAATAAGGCGCGGGAAAAAGCAAAAACAATAAAATGCGCAAGTAACCTTAAACAGGTTGGCACTGCACTTTTCCAATATACCAACGATTTTCAAGATTATATCCCTATGGGAATGACCGCTGATGGCACCGGTGGATTTAGTGGATATGCCTCCTGGGCACTGCCGGCATGGTATGTCAGGGTGGCGCCTTATTTGGGGCTTAAATCGTATGGAACCACTGTATTGGGAACAAGCTACGCGACTCGTCCCAAGGGGCCGATTGTCCTGACCTGTCCTTCCCAGGAGCAATATTTCAAATTTCCCAATAACCAACCGGTATCATATGCCCCAGCTGATACGTTGGCAAGCAGCGCACCTGGAACGCCATATAAAAACGGAAAAATCACCAGAATAACTCAGCCGGGTAGCAGAATATTTGTTATTGACTGGCAAAATAAGAATCTTCCACAAGGGCCATTGGTAAGTGATGCTACGCCGTTTGCGAATCTTATGACTCCAGGTCGCATCATCATAGGCGACAGCGCAAACAATTGTGGTTTACGCCACAGTCTTGGAGCGAATGCAACTCTTCTGGATGGTCATGTCCAATATTTAAAATATCAAGCAATCCGTTCTCCTGCGACATGGGTAGTGTCTGACTATTTTAATTATAAATGGAAATAACAGAAAACACAATGGCGATGAAGTTGAAACCTCATACAATATTATATTTGTGTTATCTGACGTAGATTCTAAAAACAATGTTTCTTGAGACATAAGCTATGTTATACTCTTTTACAGTAAATAATAATTAGTATACATAGCTTATGGAAATTTCCACAACACAATAGAGAACGTTTGAAAAAGTAAACTTTAATAAACCCCGGCTGGAACAGTCGCGGCGATATTATAATTGACCGGTTGCGGTGCAGACAAAATGCAGACATTTGAAAACATTCCATCTCAATAAAGGAAAAGTCATGAAAAGTTTTTTAATTATTTTTCTCAATATTTTAATGTTGTCTGGTATTGCAGAGGTCGCATCTGCTTCTGATACCTCAGCTCAGCTTGACCCCGGCGGCGTGAGTATTGATTTCAGCAAGATCAAACAAGAGGAAGACACCCTGACTGGTCCTAACCTGATTGTCAATGGCTCTTTTGAGGATGTCAATGCTCAAGGGCAGCCGGTGAAAGGCGCCTGGGGGCGTTCCTGGTTTGTTCATTCCGGCACAAAAGAAGCAAAGGAACTGCAAAAAAACGCCGATTCAATAGTTATTACAACGACAGCAACCGATGACCCGGCGGATGGTAAACGTTGTGCCAAGTTCATCACCCCGGCAAAAGTAAACGAAATGCGACCAGACAGCCAAAACGGGCAGCCAATGCTTTCCAGCGGTTTCAGCGCTCTTATTTCTCTGCCAAAGACTCATGCCTCAGGCAAATATTTATTAACTTTTATGCTCAGAGGAGTATCAGAAAAAGTTCCTGGAGTCAATCAATTTACTGTCGTTGCCAATTTAAGTACCGGAAAACAACTGATGAAACGTTTTGTAATGACTGACAAATGGACAAAATTAACCTATCCAATAATGGTTCCCTCAAACATCACTTCTATTCGTCTTGATTTAAAACTGTACGGTTGCGGAGAAGCTTATGTTGATGACGTACAGCTTCGTAAGGTACAGGAACCCGCCGGCGTAACTGTCAGATTGTTCCCGCAGTCGTTTATCGACAATACCTATTGTCTGGCTTCCGGCGTACCGGGAATCATCGGTTTTGCCTTTTGCAATGAAGCCGGAGTAAAAATCAATACGCCGGAACTCTATCTGAAATTGCCAGCGGCAGTAACTCTGATTGACGCAAGAGTGCCGCTAAAGATTGCCTCGCGGGAACAGTTGACGGAAAACGGAATGAAATACATACTCTACAAGATAGAGTTGGTAAATTACGGAAAGGAAATTCAACGAAACCAGTATTTTACCTGGCGGCTGCCGACATTCATGCTGAAAACAGCGGTTGAACCTGGCGCCGACTTCACGGCTGAATATAAATACGTTGATGGAACTTATGCAACTTCCTGGCAACCGTTTAAATTGCAGATTATTCCGGCGGCGGCAAAGTCTCCGACGCCAAAACATTTCCTGAGTGCCGCAATGCTTGCCCATGAGGCGGATTTCAACACCCCTGATGCAGCCAGGGAATTTGTTGATTTTTATAAAAATTGCGGGTTTAACAGTATCCATGGTTTTTTTGTTCCCGCAGTAAATGAAGAGCTGAAAAAAGCCGGAATTAAACGTTATGCACAGGAATATTACCTTTGTAACGGCTATCGCATCGGGGAGGAGAAAAAACCGGAATCGGTTCTGTTCAAGCTGGTCGACGGCTCCAGCTTAACCAAACCTAAGGAAGCAATCTGCCCGGTTGAAGTTTATACTCAGGGAAAGTATTTTCAAGATGCGGTGATTCCATTGATAAAAAACAGCCTGGTTGCCAAGGACAGTTACGACAACATTATGTCCAACTGGGAACCGTTCAAGTATGATTTTAAAGGTTGCTTCTGTGACCGTTGCAAAGCTGAATTCATCAAATACAGTGGGCTTTCCAGCGTCGAGGTTGATAAAGTCTGGCCGAAAGATGTGACAACAAAATATCGCGACACGTGGATTAAATTTCGGAGTTGGCAGCACGGACAAGTCGTAAAAACGCTTGAAGACACTACTGTCGCCATCGGCAAAGAGGCCGGAAAAGATGCTCATTTCATTCCGGAAATTGCCTGGTCACACATGACCGAAGGTGGACGGGATGAAGCTGCACAATACGATTCTCGTGATTATATGAACAACCTTAAATTTATTGAACCATGGGGACCGTACATCTTTTTTGATATGACTACCCCGTATATTTATAACACTGGTCTTCATCTGATAACTTATTGCGCCGGGGAAACGA
>JBAYVM010000398.1:0-3245 GCA_041674645.1 Victivallaceae bacterium
AATAGTTCTAGCCAGCTTTAAATGCTCTTTGCTTGAGAGAAAAGAGACAGGCGGTATAATGCAAATAATATGACCGGAACGAGCTACAATCTCATAATTGCCGGAAGTTTCATTTAAAAACAAGAGATGCGTATGGACGTTTAATTTCTTAGTGAAAAACTGCCGTAAAAATTCATTGTTTAACATGTTTATTACTCCTGAAATTAATTTTTTCATGCATAAATTTTACTGCATCTTTAAGATTCTCAGTTCTAAATCTGGTTACTTCACCATGACAAACAGTATAAAAAACCTGTTCATCAACAATTATTTCATCTAAATACCAATTACCAACAGATAACAAAGTTTGCATTTTCTATTGCTCCTTGTTTTTTAAAGTTAAGGCTGAATGACTTTTTTGTATTTCCTGCCCCTGCTCAAAATACCGGAAAAGCTTATTTGTAAACATGGCATAAACTTCTCTGAAAACGTTAGTATAAAGTTCCGCTGGACAATGAAAAGGAAAGGGCTCAGCATCAACTTTAAGTCGGTCAAGAAATTTTTTCTTTGTGTGATAATTAAATAGCGAAGCGGCAATGTCAACGCCATAAGCCCGGGCATAATAGACAAAAGCTTTATACGCCCCCTACCCTGTAACCGGATTGAAATCCAGCGCTACAACAGCGGGTGTTCCAATGGAACTAAAAAACCGTTTTTGCAAAAAAAACTTTGAATTTTATTGGTTGCCAATTAGGTAACCTTTTTCTAAAAATAATGGTAAAAAAATATTGACAAAAACATTTTATTGTTTATATTTAGTCAATTAGCTAATTAATCAAACAGGAATATTTAATAATGAAAGATGTATTGTCAATTACAAAAGCGTTGTCAGACCGGAACCGGTTGCGGCTGGTGTTGGCGCTAATGGAACACGGAGAGCTTTGTGCGTGTCAGTTGACCGAGTTGTTGCAAGTTTCAGGGGCAACGGCTTCACGGCATCTGGCGTTGCTGACCAATGCTGGATTGCTGGACAGCCGCAAATCCGGGCGCTGGGTTTATTTCAAGCTGAAACCGGACAGCAGCAATGAATCAATTTTTAAATGGCTTGCCGACAGTTTACAAGATTCTCCGGATAAACTGGCCGACAGTAAAGCCATGGCTGAAATTACTGCTTACAATCAGGAAGACATTTGCCGCAAACAGCGTGGTGTGGCTTGTTGTGTGGAAAAATCTTCTTCACCCAAAAAGGATTGAATTACGATGAAGAGTAAAATTAATTTATTGTTTTTATGCACTGGAAATTCCTGCCGCAGCCAGATGGCTGAAGGCTGGTGCCGTTTTTTGAAAGGCGACACGATTGAGGCGTATTCCGCCGGAATTGAAACACACGGACTGAATCCGTATGCGGTAAAAGTGATGGCGGAAGCCGGAGTGGATATTTCCGGACATAAATCAAAATTGTTGACCAATCTGGCGAATGTCACATTCGATTATGTCGTAACGGTTTGCGGTCATGCCCACGAAACCTGTCCGTTCTTTCCGGCATCGGCGAAAGTCGTTCACGTCGGGTTCGACGATCCACCGAAACTGGCGAAAGAACTGGACAATGAAGAGGAAAAACTGAATTGTTACCGGCGCGTCCGGGATGAGATTCGTAATTTTGTAAAACAACTGCCGGAAATTCTGGAAGAAAAACAGGGAGCGATCAAATCATGAATAATAATAATTCACCAGTTCAAGAACGGAAAATGACCAACATTTTTGAACGTTATTTGACGTTATGGGTCGGATTATGCATCGGCGGCGGCATTATCCTCGGAAAAATCGCGCCGGACATTGCCACCAAACTGGATGGCATGGCGATTTATGTCAATGATGCGCCGGTCGTGTCAATCCCCATCGCGGTCTGCCTGTTTTTTATGATGTACCCGATTATGGTAAAAATTGATTTTGCCAGCGTGGTTAAGGCGGGAAAAAGCGGCAAGCCGGTCTGGTTGACATTATTCATAAACTGGGCAATAAAACCGTTTACGATGTACGCCATCGCACTGTTTTTCCTCGGATTTTTGTTCAGAGGTTTTATCGGCGCGGAAGCTACTGATCTGGTAAAAATGCCGTTCGGGCTCGACCTGCCGGTTGGAGCACAACACGGCGCTGGAACCGTCATTCTCCACAATGGAATAAAAATGTTGCAAATCCCGCTGTGGCGCAGTTATTTCGCCGGTTGCATTCTCCTCGGCATCGCCCCCTGTACTGCCATGGTGCTGGTTTGGGGTTATCTGGCGCGCGGCAATGACGGCCTGACGCTCGTCATGGTTGCTATTAATTCGCTGTCAATGTTAGTTTTGTACGGGCTGCTCGGCGGATTTCTGCTGGGAGTCGGACGTTTACCCGTCCCGTGGCAGGCGTTGCTGCTGTCAATTGTTATCTATGTCGCCCTGCCCCTGATTGCCGGATTACTTTCCCGCAAATGGTTGATTGCTGCGAAAGGCAAAATCTGGTTTGAAACCAAATTCCTCCATGTGTTGACGCCGATTACCATCATTGCGTTGCTGACCACACTGGTGCTGCTGTTCAGTTTTAAAGGTGAAACCATCATCGCCAACCCGCTGACGATTGTCTGGATTGCCATTCCGTTGTTCATTCAAACGGTAATGATTTTCGGACTCGGTTACGGCGCGGCCAGAATATTGAAACTTTCTTATGCAGATGCCGCACCAGCCGCAATGATTGGCGCGTCAAATCATTTTGAAGTCGCCATTGCCACCGCGACCATGCTGTTCGGTTTATCCTCCGGCGCGGCGCTGGCCACTGTCGTCGGAGTCTTGATTGAAGTTCCAGTCATGTTGATGCTGGTAAAAATTTGCCTTAAAACCCAACACTGGTTCAAACCGGCAGAAGAGAACGAAGAGATTTAACGTAGAGCAGAATAGAGTCATAATTTATTACGCACAAGTCAGTTTCTGTTTTACTGAGCTTGCGGTGCGGTGACTGCCACAGCGGCAATCAAAATCACAGCACATCCACGACACACTGACTCGACCGTTATTCTCAGGGTAACTGGATTGCAAAATCTTGAGGAAATATATTAACTATTGTCATTGAGAACCGGGCTTGGAATTTCAAGAGCGTTCAACAGTTAACGCGTTTCATTTGGGATATTGAATAGAATTCCGCGACTCTGATTCAAACTTTACAGCTTTAATCAGAGTGGGGTTAATTCCCCGACCCTTGGGGCGTCTAAAAGCATTACCCGCCCCGGGTCC
>JBAYVM010000399.1:0-3244 GCA_041674645.1 Victivallaceae bacterium
ATAAAGCCAAACACAGTATAAGGATGCAGTCATTTATCATTATGAATGATCCGGTCGGGCGGGAAATATTTGACGCGCTGGCAAAACGTGCCGAACATGGTGTTGATGTCAAAGTCCTTTACGACAGTTTTGGCAGCGCCAAGGCTTACTTCTCATATTTTTTCCACCGTTATACCCACCAACGGTTGAAAAATTTAAAAATCCGCGCGTTTTCACCAATTAATATTTTTACTCCGTGGCGAATTCAGTTAAGAAATCATCGCAAACTACTGATTATTGACGGCAACGTCGCATTCATCGGCGGCATTAATATTTCAGAAGACAACGCCCGTTTCTCAAAAGTTCCCCGGCGCAAATACATTCATGATCTGCATTGCCGGATTACCGGCCCTGCCGTATCTGAACTGCAATTTGTTTTTCTTAAAGACTGGCTGTATTCAACTAAAGGAAAAATTCTAAACGAATCTCTTCTGGATGACTTCCCCGTTCCCGAAGCGCAGGGAGATGATATTATTCGCGTCGTAAACAGCGGCCCCGGACAAAACCCGGAGGCATCGCAAAGCGTATTTTTCACTGCGGCGGCAACAGCGCAAAAATCGTTGTGGATTATGACGCCTTATTTTGTTCCGGGCAGAAGCTTTATCAAGGCGTTGTGCATTACCGCCGCCCGCGGAGTCGATGTCAAAATTATTGTTCCCAAAAACAACAATCATTTCTTTGTTGCGCTGGCATCGCAAAGTCTCTACCGTACTTTACTGTCTCACGGCGTGAAAATTTACAATAAAAAAGGCATTTTTTCTCATGCCAAAGCGATGATTGTTGACGGCGAATGGGGTTTTATGGGTTCAAGCAACTGCGACGTGCGCAGTTTTAAACTGAATTACGAGTTGGATTTCTGCGTTGAGTCCGGTCTTTTTATCGACAAACTTTATAAACAGTTTGAGTTTGAGCTAACAGAATCAGAGGAGATTCTACTGGAAAACATTCACAACAGTTCACTGTCAAAACAGTTACTGGAAAACATCTGTGCGTTAATGGCGCCAGTGCTCTAATCCGGAAAATATTCCGCTTTCTCCCTTTCATTTGCCGCGAAAGATATTATTTTACACAGATACGCTGAAATATTAAACATTAATTACTGGAATTTTATGAGATACTGCCTGCTAATAATCTGCATCGCCTGCATGACAATATTTTGCGGATGCAAAAAAACTGAAGCTCCCGACCCGCCAACCGCCTACAACCGGTTGCTCATCGGCATGTTCAAAAGTCTGGATAAAAATCAGCATCTTACCGCCGCAGAAAAAATCGCAAAATTAAAACCGCTTGACCCGGAAAATGCTTTCTTAAATAAGCTTGAAGAGAGTGAAACAAGCAACCACTACATCAATTTGGCGCAGACAGAACTAAATCAAGGCAAACTTACTGAAGCTATTAAAATCATTCGTCAAGCCAGAGAAAAATATCCTTTCAACCGGAATCTGGATGACTCCGCAAAACAGTTGCAAATGCTGGATGTATTGAACAGTGAAATATCCTCAATGCAAAATCCCAAGTCTGCCGATGATTTGAATGCAGACCTAAAAACTGTTAAAAATATAATCAAAACCTGTCCGGCGGCAAACGTTCTCGAACCGATGTTGCAGCAAAAACAACGCCTGGCAAAAACAATGGAACTCAAAGAAAACAGTCGCGCAAAATTCAGCCTGCTGTGTGATATTGCTGAAATGAAAACGTTGAACAATCCGCTGTTTGATACCATGGTCGCCCAGTTTCAGGTAGAAAATAACCGTTCAACTCCAGACACAAAATTCAGCAACACGCTTATAAACAGTATTGTCACTAAATAACTGGAGAGTCAAGTCATGCCGAACCATACCGGCACATTGATAAAATACTTGTTATCAGCCTGCATATTGTCATCTTCACTGCTGGCGCCGGCACAGACAACCCCAGACTTAAAGTTTCTTCCCGACCCGGTTGCATACATTGACGAAAAACCGGTAGCCCGACCTGACGCAGCAAAATTGCTGTTGAAAAATATTCCGGCAAAAGATATTCCCGGCATGTCCGAAACGCAATTAAAATCTGCACTGCGGGAACAGCTGAACCGGCAGATAGAATATTCCATTCTCTCCTCTATTCTGAAAAAAAATAACATTACCCCCGCCCCGCAAATAGTCAGAAATAAACTCAAAACCATGTACAACAGCCTGCCGGACCAGCAACGCGACATCTTATTAAACACCCTGAAACAACAAGGATTGACTTATGAACAATACGTTGAAAATGCCGCAAACTGTCCGGCTGAACAATTAAAAATGGCGTTCGTTCAATGGATTGAATTAAACGTTACCGACAAGATTGTCGTTTCGGATGAAGATGCTGAAATTTATTACCGCACTCGCCAGGCAATGTTCATCATTCCTGAAACGGTAACTATTTCTCAAATCTCCATCCTGAAAAAAAATAGTAAAAGAAACGAAAAAGATTCTCAGGAGCAAATTGCTACAATTGAGTCGCGACTGCGCCAGGGGGAAGATTTCAATAGACTTGCCAGTAACTTCAATGAATGCAGAATCTGGACAAAACAGGATGACAAAACCGGAACATTCAGCAAAGGCGACCTCCCGCAAGAGATTGAAAATATCGCATTTTCCCTGACGCCAGGAGAAGTCAGTGCGATTATTACGCTGCCCGACAATTTCACCATCATTCGGCTGGACAGCAAAAATCCAGCGCACTATCTGCAATTCGAGAAAGCTAAAAATTTCATCAAAACGCAACTGCGGGAGGCGCTGATTAAAAAAAATATCAACGCTATCATTATGCAGGAACGCCAGAAAATGAATATTATATTTAACTTTTGACGGTTCGTTAAAATTCAAACCGGAGAATATAAACATGGAAACAGAAAGTCTGCATACTCTAATCAAACGCCGCACCAGTTGCCGCAGCTATTTGCCGGATCCAATTCCCGACAAAATACTTGACCAATGTCTCGACGCTGTCCGCTGGGCGCCATCCGCGTGCAACAAACAGCCGTGGCGGATTATTGCCGTCAGAGACGCTGAAACCAGAGCTGAAATCTGCCAGCGCGCACTGCTACCCGGAATTCCCATGCCATGGCTTGCCACCGCGCCAGTAATTGTGGCTTTGTGCGTCAAAAAATCTTTCCTCACTCACACCGTCGCACCTATGGTTTCCGGCATCAATTATCAACTTATTGATGCCGGAATCGCCG
>JBAYVM010000400.1:0-3236 GCA_041674645.1 Victivallaceae bacterium
CGGATCAACCGGAATATCAGGCAATATTTCCGGAACAAGTTGTTGCAAGGAATCCGGAAACTTACCGTATTTGATATGGTATATTTTTAAAGCTAAACAAAGTTTGCAAGATTCAAATTGAGCACGAAAGTGAAAATACAACCCAATATTTGCATTTGTCGATTTAAAAATACCAGGAATTCTATTCTTTACTTTTTCTAATGAATCAAGCGCAGAATTTATAGCTATTTTGCTTGAGCTGGCTAAAGCTTGTTTTTGAACTTTATTTTGCTGAATCTTCCAGCGAACCCATGCGGCGGCGCTTTGATACTTTCTTGGTATGAAGAACTTTACGCACTCCATGCTAAGGCGATCTGATAGGGTAGTATCATGATGGATGAAAAATTTGTCTTGGTCTATGGCTTCCATGTAAGTGTAAATTCTGAATATTTCGTCCGGCATTGCCGGATTGATTGCGTTAATGTCGCGGATCATTTGTTCATAGAATTTTATGGCTCCAACCGTGTCCGGTCCGGCAGCAATCGCGGTGCGATATTCCACTGCTTTTAGTCTCAACCCGCGACTTTTTAGTTCCTGGAAAGGTTGTTCGATGAAAGCATCAGAGAGTTTATCAATATCGGCAAGACACGCGAAGAAATCATTGTCGCGCCCTGACACTCGTAATGCGTAGGCTCTGTCGGTTAAAAAGTTACCTGCTTGATATGCCATAAAATAAAGATTATAAGTTTTCTGGGTTGTAAAGTTTTTACTGAACCGGCAGTATGGCTTTTTCAATGCCTCGGAAAGAATGGCGTAGCATTGTTTCATGAGCGGAGCATTAAGAATGAGATTTGTCGCCTCAAGAATGCTTTTCTGCGAGACGGTGTCGCGTGAGTTTTTATTATAATTGAAATAGGTTCCTGTCCATGATGAATCTGCCCGGGATGGTAACAGTATTGGTTCTTTTCTGTCGGATACGCTATTTTTTGAGAAATAAAGTTTATGCGCCGTTTTGTATTCATGGTGAAATTTTAATATTCCAGGCGCGGCATTTTGCTCATCTGGAACCGGCGGCGGAATCAGTTTTTTAATGTCAGTTTCAATTCCTGCGGCATTGGCTTCACGGATGGCGGAATTAAAGCTATGCTGAAAATAAAGATATGCCAACCCATACAGCAACCACGGAGTTGCCAGTATAATGCACAAAGCTACAATAACTGGTCGTATAATTTTTCTTCCGCGAGCAATTCGGAAATTCCACAAATACCAGCCGAATCCGATACAAAAGCAGAACAAAATGATGAGCATGAGGACGATACTGGAGATAAGCCAGGTATCGTCCGAGTTGGCAAACCACATAGTTACCGTCATTGCTCCGGGAAGCAGCATCAAGCATAATAGCGGCATGATGATTATCGCCACAATGCCGTTGCCGGTTTTTCTGCCAAGTAGCGAGGTAAGAAAAACCATGGCATGCGCCAAGATGGAAATTGTTGCAATAGTTATTAATGTAATTATCCAGTCTCTGAATTGAAGTCCATCAATAACATGTTTGCCTGGAGTCAAGTTAATCAAATACAGCATTAATTGAGTCTCTAGAGCAACTAAAAAAAGAAAAACAGTTAGACTGGCAAAATACTTGCAGAAGAATATTTTCGTCGGACTGGCCGGCAGTTCCAACAGAAAATTGTCGGTTTTTTGGCTGAATTCACGGCCAAATGAATCCGCCAATACGATGCTGTACAAAAGCGGAAGTCCGATTGCCAATGCCGTTGCGGTCGTTTCAATATATCCTGCCAGATTTTTATTGAAGCAGCCAAACAATAACAACATCCACAACAGAATAGTTGCTCCACTCAGCATTATTACGTTATTGCGCATCTGCCGCCATTCACTCCAAATTAATGCCTGATACGGTTTCATGATTTTTTCTCCTCTAAGAGTTGTTTAAATATTTCAGCCAAACGTTCACGCGGAACGCCAAGCGCATCCGTTTTGTTAATGATAGCTTTCAGTTCGCCGCCAAGCATGGTTTCGCGCATGGCGTTAGTATTTTGTTGTTGCAACGCAATAAAATTCCCGCCGCCGGGTCGGCTGTCAATAATATTTTCATCTTTTAGTATCTGGTAGGCTTTAGCGACGGTATTCGGGTTGATGCACAATTCCAGCGCCAGTTCACGCACTGGCGGCAGGCGATCACCGTTGCGATACCGTCCGAACAAGGCGGACAATTTCACTTGTTCCACAATCTGCATGTAGATCGGGATTCCGCTTTTAAGATCAATTTTCATGGCAATTTCCCTGTATTGTATGGCTGCAATATTACAATTGTATTATTGTAACAGTACAATTTGAAATGTCAAATCAAAATCTTATTTTTCATTGTTTCAGCTTTTGTGTTACGTTGTATTCTGCGGTTTTTCTGCTAGTTTTAACAGACGTAAATCTTACGGCGGGAATCAGCTCTGCTGAAGAAACGGTGAAATATCATAATTAACCAGATATATGCGGGGGCATGGTTTAATGAAGTTGTCATCTTTTTATATGCTGTTGGCATTGTTGGCTGGCGCGGTGCTCGGCTATGCGGTTTATTTGAATGCATATTTGCTGGATGCGGTGGGAATAATTACTTATGAATACATGCTTCGCGGCGGAGCGGTTTTGCCGTGGACGGGCTGGTATTTTGCCGGGCTGGGCGTGTTGTTCGTGGCGGGGTTTTATCGTTTTTGCCGAATGTTGGATTCGCAGACATTTAACTGGAAAGTTTTCGCGATTGCGTTACTTCCTTTGTTAATTTTCTTTCCGACTTTTTTCTTTTCGATGGGCTTTTATTCGCCGATGATTTTTACAGTGGTGATTGGGTGGACGATATTCCGTCTGGCGCTGGTAATGCCGGTTAAACAAAAGTGGAAGCCGGAAATCTCAAATCGTACCGGGTTGCTGATTGTTGTGTTGTTGTTTGCTGTTTTTACTTGCTGGTTCGCTTATATTCAACAACGGGCGGTAAATATTTTGTTTCTGAGTTATCATGACTGGGGACTGTATTTCAATATCATTGATAATACGTTGAAAGGTAAGTGGTTTTATTCAGATATTACACAAGGCAGTCAGTTGCCGCTTCACTTTGAACCGGGAATGGTGCTGTTGCTGGCGCCATACGTTTGGCTGTTCAGAACACCTGCGGCGTTTTTTGTTTTGACCTCCGGCTTGCTGTTCTGTGGTTCAATTTTTACCTATATTTTTGCCCGGAAACTGAA
>JBAYVM010000401.1:0-3231 GCA_041674645.1 Victivallaceae bacterium
ATTACGGACGGACTCCCACGCCCTGCGGGCGGGCCGGAGATTCGAAAACCAATACTAAAAACTAAATCAAAGCCGACCCAAGGGGCGGGGAATTTACCCAATGAAGATTAAAAATGGAATTTGAACTCGAATCTATTCTGCCTCCAGCCTCCAGTATTTCAACTTTAGACCTTTAGACCTTTAGACCTTCCCGTCTTCCGACGCCTGACTACTTTTGCAATTACCTTCACCGTTTTGTCCAGCGTTTACGGCTTTCCGGCTTGCAGCAGGATTTTAATTCCGTATTCGGCCATTATTCGGAATTTTGACCGGTTGCAGCAATGGTAAATGATGTTTGGAATGAACAGCCTGGATTGCAAGTAATCACCAATCTGTTCGCCCAAAGCAGCATATCTGCCGGAAAATACGATAGCATCCAGTCCGCCCATCGCGGCGATACCGGCGCCGCACGCCAGTAATATCCGGTATTTTATCAAGTCTGTTGCCAGGCGATATTCCGGAACGGAACCGGCGAATAATTCATCGTAGCTGATTTTCTTTCCCGTCAGGCCAAGAATGCCGCTTTCCCGGGTCAGAATATTATTTATTTTTTCCGGCCCCCAGCCTTTGGCGCGAACCAGCGCGGTTACAATTGACGGATCGATTTCACCGCAAGCGGTTTCTCCGGGCAGTCCTTCCAACGGAGTTGCGCCGCTGGTCACATAGCACGGATGGCCGTTGTTCACTGCGGCGATTTCCGGCTGGCGTTCAAGACAGATTGACAGGATGCGGCGGCCCGGGATGTCGTGCTTCCTTAAAACAGCCGAAGTTTCTCGCGTGGCGTACCGGTGATATAAGCCGTGGTAGCCGCAACGGCGGACATCCAGCAACGAAGCCAGTTCAGCGCTGATAGCATAAGACGATTCCCGTACCGGCAAATCGGCAAAAAATGCGGTGTCGAACAGCATGATTATTGGCGTGTCCGGCAATATTTCCTGCAAGCGCATAATCAAATGCCGGGTCATGGGAACATGCATTGGAGCCTGCGCCGCCAGCAATCCAAGTTTGTCCAGTTCCTCTTTGCCGGCGATTACACCTTCGGTAAATATTTTACCGCCGAACGGCACGGCGACCGTGATTCCGGCAATTGAGGCATTCTGTTGTTGCATGACACCAACTATTTCCACTATCCGCGCCCGCACTTTGCTGTCATCCATAATGCCGTTAAGCTGTCCGGATAATATCGTTTTGCCAGCGTTGTCCAACAGCTCGTATTCCAGTTTTCTGCCGGAAGGTATTAGATTAAGAATGTTCATAATGTGCTCCAGTATTCGTTGCTGATGGTTGTTCGTCCAGCAGCATGTACGCTTGTCTGGCGATTTCCAGTTCTTCATTCGTAGCAACCACAACCGCTTTTACTCTGCTGTCATCTGCGGAGATGGTCAATGGCAGCGGTCCGGGATGCTCATTCTTCACTGAATCAATGTTTAAACCGAAGATTTGCAACCCGGCGCTGACCGCCCAGCGAACCATTGGAACGGTTTCGCCGATAGTATCTGTAAAAATTACCGCATGTGCCTGGCCGACAGCCGCCAGATACGCGCCGAGGTATTTGCGAATCCGCCAGAGATAGATTTCTTCAGCGGACTGATTTCTCGAGTTGCCGGGGTCATCGGCTGACGCCCGAATAATGTCCCGGATATCTCCGGTAGTGCCGGAAAGCCCGAGAACGCCGCTGGTTTTGTTCAAAAGGTCTTCCACCTGGTCGCTGTTTCCTTGTGTCATGGATAAAATTTTCAATACCAGCGCAGAATCCAGATCGCCGCAGCGCGTACTCATAATCAGCCCCTGCAATGGCGAAAATCCCATTGTGTTGTCAATTGATTTTCCGCCTTTTACTGCGCAAAGACTGGCGCCACCGCTACCGAGATGGCAGCTTACCGCATTGAATTCACTCAATTTTATCCCGAGGAATTTAGCGGCTTCAGTCACCACAAACCGGTGACTGGTTCCGTGAAATCCGTACTTTCGGATGTTGAGTTCCCGGGCTATTGCCTGTGGAATGGCATAGGTGGCGGCGTAATCCGGAATAGTGGAATGATAGGAGGTGTCAAACACGGCAATCTGAGGAAGCCGCGAGTCATGCTCCAAACATTTTTTAATCAGTTTTACCGCTGGCGGATTATGCCACGGAGCCATGTTGTTTAACGACTCCAGCCGTTCGATATTTTCGTTGTCTATTCGCACGGAACCGGTGAATATTTCCGCTCCGTGAACTAGACTGTGTCCGACGGCATCCGGTGTGAAGTTCTCCCGTTCCAATATTTTCATTACTTCGATATAAGCCGTGGCATGGTCTTTCATTTCCACCATAATGATTTTTTCACTGCCATTCACCCGGTGATAGATTCTGGCCGGATCGGCGGTCGGGGGCCCCACTCGTTGAGCTTCGCCGCCAGCCAGTTCTTTTTCCTCCGGCATTGCAATCAAGCGGTATTTCAACGATGAACTGCCGCAGTTAAGTACTAGAATTTTCATAATAAATCCAACAACTTTCTTTTAGATATCGTCTGATGTCCAGCCGAAAACCGGAATTCCGACCAGGCTGTGAACAATGACCGCTGTCGCTAAAACCGTTCTGGTTACAGCATCAAGTTCGACGTATTCATTAATCTGATGTGCGAGTTTTTCATTTCCTGGTCCATAGCCGATTGTAGGAATGTTGTGTTCGGCGGCAAAAGTGCTTCCAGCAGTACCCATGTCCAGATTGGTCAGATTCCATTTTCCGGTCTTTACGTCGCAATTCGCTGCCGCCAGCGCCTGCCGTGCCCGCTCTATCAGCGGGTGGAACGGGTCAGTGGCCCAGGCGTTAGTGATGCGGCTGGTCTGACGGATAAAACCGGTATAGAATTGTACTTCTCTTTCGGGAACTTCCACGTTCAATGCCAGTGAACCATCCACCGGGGTGAGCATTGAAGCCTCGTGCCGGACCCAGTTTAAAGCGGAGTCGCTGGTTTCGTATGAATGCAGACGTTTAATGCCATTTATAACCGCTTTGCGACGACCGTTGACGTTTTCAAAACGGGCCGGAGTAATGGTCAGTTCCGAACCGGAAGTCTGCGAAAGGCTGTGTCCCAGTGTTCTGGCAGTATCGTTGACTTCAAACGGATCAGCGCCATCAATAGAAATATTGAATTCCAGCTGGCCGTCATGTCCGTAATAGATGCTTTCACTGGTCGGTTCGCCCAGAAT
>JBAYVM010000402.1:0-3228 GCA_041674645.1 Victivallaceae bacterium
TTCAGTTCAACAGAAAATTTGTAGGTAGTATCCGGCTTGGCCGGAAAACCGGTAACGCCTTTTTCGCCGCCAATCATCACGCCGCAATTAACCCGTTTCTTGCCAGCTTTATCAAGCATATAACTGATAATATCCAGTTTAGCGCATTTATTTCCGGTCAAATCCTCGGTGAACGGGGAAAGTTTGTAAAAACCGGCCTTGCCTTCCATACGAAATTCTGGCGACAACCCGGAATCAATCTCGCTGTTTTTTATCAGATTTTCCGCACAGAGCGAAACCGTACATAACATCAACAAGCTGTATAATATTTTTTTCATGGAATAAGTCTTTCTTTAGTGATTATGTCAAGTTACTAGAAATAGAAAAGATCTTTCTTGGCAACCTTAGCCTGGGCTTGAGTGCGGCTTAAAGCGTCAGCATGCCCATCGACATACAACTGATTTGACTGTCCATTATGGAGACGGAAGTTTATTCCATCGTACCATTCAGTTCCCCAACGCGCAACGGTGTAATAACCGCTTGCCTGTAATACGCCACTACCATTAATCTGATTTGCGCCAACGCCATCTGCAAAAGCTCCGGTCCGGGATGGGTGCTTGATTTGTTTCCGATTGTACCAGCCAATATGTATCCCGCCTGATAATACCTCTACAAAATTTAATGATGCATTATAAACATAATTAATGGAGCCGCCAGTAGTACCATACTTATATCCGGATTGATTTTCCGGGCAGTCTATTAAAGTTTTTGCCCAATAATCACCAGTCTTCCATTTTATTTTCAGATAATCATGGACAAACGGATGAGTGTCTTGATACCATACTCTAGCACTCGTAGCATAAGGTGTAACCATATTATAGCCGAAGAAGAATTCTTTGTTATCATCCAGGTACATATTGAGTTGCATCCCGACTTGTTTCAAATTGTTCAAGCATCCGGTTTGGCGAGCTTTCATCCTGGCTTTATTAAGCGCCGGCAACAACATCGCAGCCAAAATCGCGATTATCGCGATCACGACGAGGAGCTCGATGAGGGTGAACGCCGGGCTTTTTGCTTTTAAATTATCTGATGATAATCTTTCCGGACGGCATCCGTTTGACGCCACGACATTTCGACGCATTTTCTTTTTCATCTTTCCACCTTTTGGTTAGGTTGTTAAATTTTCATTTTTATAACATCTGTTACAATTACAGTCAAATTATTATTTTAATTCTGCAATCCGGTTTCTCTGACGACCAGATGAGTCGGCACTTTGATGATATGCAGGCAGTTGTCGTTATTTTCAATCTGCGCGATAGTCAGTTGTGCCGCCCGGCGCGCGACTTGGCCTTTGGGAAAATCCACTGAGGTGACGATTGGAATATCATACGGAATCATGCCGTAGCCTTCCAGATTGTCATAGCTGACCAGTTGCACATCTTTTCCCGGAACGATGCCGTTTTCGCGCATGGCATCAATCAAGCCGAACGTGATAAAATCGCTGGTGCAGAAAATAAATTTACCGCGGCAGCTTGGAATAATCTTTCTGCCGATGTGATAGCCACTCATCCGTCCACTATCACCAACTGCTAAATGCGCCTCAATTACTTCGATTTTTTCTTTGCCAATACCAACCGCTTGCGCTTGCCGGATGAATTCACGCATTCTAGCATCAGCATTGGAATGCGAACAGGAAACCACTATCACGCTTGAGATTTTATTCTGATCAATTCGCTTGACGGTTTCCCGCATTCCGGGCGCGTGATCCGGAATCACTTGATTAAACGGCCAGTCACCGATGAACTCATTATGGTAAAGCGTTATCGGTCCTTTAAACGCCTCAAAAAACGGCATGGTTTTTTCATCCAGATAGCTGCTGTTAACCAGCAAGCCGTCCAGCCCGGAAAACGCTTTTTCCGCCAATTTTCGATCCAGCAGGTCTTGATAAGGGATAATCTTGATAGAACAATTTTTCTTTCTGAAGCTGGACATGCAATTGTCGGTCAACACTCCAAACGCCGCGTGCCGTCCCGGGTCATTATCATGGCTGAACATTTCACAATAGCCGATATTCAGAGACCGGGACGCGCCAGTCGTGTCCTTAACATAAGTGCCGCTGCCTTGTATCCGATAGATAATATTTTCATCAACCAGCCGGTTCAAAGCGCGATTTGCAGTCAGCATGGAAACTTTATAGTGGCGGGAAATATCCCGGGAAGACATAATTGGCGAACCGTGAGCCAGTTTTTTCTGCGCAATTTGAGTGCGGATATTTTCCGCTATATCCTGACTGCGCATTCTTCTTTCCAGCATGACTTCCATAAACCCATCCAAGTTATATATTCAGTTGCTATTATTGATTATAACCTATATACATAAAATTGTCAATAGCGCAGGAAATAAAAGCGCATAAATTTTTTATTTGAGCTCAGAATAAATAATTAATGCAAATATAGTTATATGCAAGTGTTGTACATTTGTAGTGGCGAAGTGTTTTTTCTGCACTAATATCGCATCAAGTCAGCTCAGAGGATGTTGTCAGCAGAATGAGTCTCCGGTAGCGGGAAATGGACATTTTCAGTAACGCAGATAATTTCTTCCGCATTGTGCCAGCCGAGTTGTTTCAGCCAGGCGGTTGTTTCCGCGACTAGACATTCCGGCGCTGAAGCTCCGGCGGTGATGCCAATATTATGAATCCCGTTAAGCATATCCGTTGGAATGTCTGTCGGGCTGTCAATCAACAACGCCCGGGTTCCGCTCAATTCCGCAACTTCTTTCAACCGGTTGGAGTTTGAGCTTTTTGTGGAACCTATCACAAGAATCAAGTCACAGCGCGAGCTTAATTGTTTGATGGCATTCTGCCGGTTTTGAGTAGCGTAACAGATATCGCCGTCGCCTTCAATGGCCGGATATTTTTCTTTGAGCAAGTGGACAATCGGCGCGGTATCATCTGGAGAAAGTGTAGTTTGAGTAAGATAAGCGGCGGTTTGTCCGGCTTTAAGCTCCGGTAATGCGGGAATATCAGCAACAGATTCCACAACTAATGCCTGATTGTCTATTTGCCCGAGCGTTCCAACGGTTTCCGGGTGGCCGCGATGCCCAATCAGAATAATCAACCGTTTTTTTCGCAACAGCGTTTCTGCCTTATGATGAATTTTTTTAACCAGCGGACACGTTGCGTCAAGCAGGTTTAACTGTTTGGCTGCGGCTGCTTCCTCCAGGGTTTTTGATACTCCGTGAGCGCTGAAA
>JBAYVM010000403.1:0-3216 GCA_041674645.1 Victivallaceae bacterium
AGAGAAATGGCGCTATTGTGTAAGTCCACATCTATCGTCTTCTCCTCCTCAACAATTTGTTAAATGATTTTCTCTTAAACATTCATAACGTTTGATTCGTGGTATTTCAACTGTAAAAAAAACTATTTTAGGGTAAAGGTTCTTGCTGTCGCGGTTAACATGTCATTTTGTAATTTGCATATATCCACTAATTGTCTGCATGAAAACACAAAAGCTAAAGCGCGACCCCGATGCCTAACATGGCGCCGGAAAGAGGCACTTTCCAGGCCATGCACTTGCAATAGGAGAAAATAAAAATGAAACAGGCGGTATTTCTGATTCAATGTCCTGACCGTAAAGGATTGCTGTCCGAAATTACGACTTTTTTCTACTCGCAGGGATTTAATATTCTTCATTGCCAGCAGTACACCGATGTTTTTGAAAACAAATATTTTATGCGGATAAAACTCGACATGAGCGATGCCGCGATGACGAAGAAAAAACTGGAAGCTGATTTCGGTATTTTCGGTAACAGTCTGGGGCTCGCCTGGTCAGCTCACTATTCCGATTATATTCAAAAAGTGGCAATAATGGTTGCAAAAACCTCTCATTGCCTTTACGATTTGCTCGTGCACCAGCATGAAGGCGATTTGCATTGCGAAATTCCGCTGATTATCAGCAATCATCCTAATCTGGAACACGTCGCGGATAAATTCCGGGTTCCGTTCTACTGTTTTCCGGTTGCCGGAAACGATAAGCGCGAACAGGAAAAGCAAGTAATCGAACTGCTGGAACGTCATCATATTGATCTGGTTGTGCTGGCGCGCTACATGCAGGTGCTTTCCCCTGAATTTATCAACCGCTACGCCTGGCGCATTATCAATATTCATCATGCTTTTCTGCCGGGCTTTCAAGGCGCCAATCCTTATCAACGCGCCTGGGAACGCGGGGTGAAAATGATTGGCGCTACAGCTCATTATGCCACGGAAGACCTGGATGAAGGCCCCATCATTGAGCAGGACGTTGAGCCGATAACGCATGAAGACGACCCGAATGACCTTAAACGTCTGGGCAAAGATATTGAACGCCGCGTGCTCACCAGAGCGGTAAAAGCCCATCTGGAAAACCGGATCATCACTTCCGGCAGAAGAACAGTTATTTTCTCCCGCTGAGCTTGGTTTTTTTTTGAAAAATCTTAGAGATTTTACCGTTAATGAAAAAAGAGGAGCTGTTATGCTGAATTTTATCGTTGATAAGAAACTTTGCACGAAATGCGGCCAGTGTGTTGCGGACTGCCCGATGCACATCATCAATATGCAAGACAACGGCCCGGCGATTGCGGCTGCGGATGAAGAAAAATGTATACATTGCCTGCACTGCCTGGCGGTTTGCCCGTCCAGTGCGGTTTCGATTGCTGGATTTGTGCCTGAAAACAGCCTGCCGACGACCGGCAGTCTTCCTGACGCGGCGCAGATGGAAGCGCTGATTACAGAACGGCGCAGCATCAGACAGTTTAAACCGGAAAATGTTGACGCGGAAATATTGCAGAAACTTTTAGATGTGACAAGTTATGCGCCGACCGGCAGGAATACTCAACAGGTGCGGTTTACTGTGATTGATGACTGCCGGAAGCTTGCCAATTTTCGCGATGAACTGATGTCTTGTCTTGGTGGAATGGTGCGCAACGGCAAGCTGCCGGAAGGCGCGGAATTTGTTGCCGCTCTGGTTCAGACGTGGAAAGAGAAACATATTGACATTATTTTCCGTGACGCTCCGCATCTTTTGATTGCTTCGGCTCCAAAAAACGTTGTGTCGCCACTCCAGGATTGTCTTATCGCTTTAACAACTTTTGATCTTTTCGCTCAGACGTTCGGCGTAGGAACGTTGTGGTGCGGTCTGGTGAAATTTGCGATTAGTGACTTGATGCCGGAATTTTGCGGCAGGCTGGGCATTCCTGATGACCACATCTTCGGTTACGCCATGGCATTCGGTTTGCCCGCAGTACATTACAAACGCTCAGCTCAGCGCGCCCCGGCCAATATTCACCGGGTCGAAAATCTTTGACAAGATAAGGTGACTAAGCAAAAACAAACGCTTATGCACTTCCAGACTTTCAATGGACGATCTTAAAATTTACTTAGACTCGTTAGAAATTTGCATTGCGGCCATAAGTGAACGAAGTTTTCCTTGTACTAAAAAAGGATTGTATTTTTACATTTTTTCTGTGCCAAATCTTCTTTCAGGAAATTAAGCAGGATTGTTCTAAATCTTATGGGCATAGGCATCTTATCAAAGACCAAAGGAGATGCTAAATATTCTATTGCCTTACAGGCCAATTGTTCTGCATGATTAAGGTTCATGAGAGTTACTCCGTGTTAACATGTTGTTGCATTTTTTTTTGCGCGTTGTCTCGCGTAATGGTATAATAGTTTAATACCTGATAAATTGATGTTTTCTTTCTGAAACGGTCGATCTCACTAAAATCGTTAGTGTGAATAATCGGATCAACAATTGCTTTTTCTTCTTTTGACAAGGAGCAATAGGTCGTCCACCATTTATCGGTTTGTCCGGTTCCCTCAAAGTAGAAGCGGTAAATAATAAATGTTTCCGGCATGTAGAGGATTTTCTCAAATTCTTTCTCATTAGCGCCAAATGCTTTCTCAAAAAACTCTTTTCCCCTACCAATTTTCCCCTTAGTTGCATTTAGTACAGCCTGGATAGCACGAATGAATTTACGGTTCCAATGTTCTCCTGTATATTCCCGATTCTGAAAGTATGCAGGATCCATGATGGGATGGTATTTCATCGGAAATGAATAGATGTTCACTCCAAGCGTTTCGCACAATTCAATATTGAGTTTTAGCCGATGATAAAGGTCAACAGGTTTATCTTTGAAATTATAGAGCAGATAGTTGGATAGATTGGTTATTTTGTATTTGGCCGCAAGTTCAACTGCGTGTTTGTAAGTTTTGTGTGTTTTCCAATCATCAAAGGCAATTCGTAATGGTCGAATTGCTATTTCGCTGAGCTTTTTCATCTTTTCATCAGTAACTCGACGTGCGTCAACACCTTGATTAAAATCAACATAACGATTCCGATATCCGCGTAAACGTTTGCCCTCGTAGATATCTTTTACTTGTTCATATACAAAATATAATTTTTCTTTAGTTGCCGTGTAATGATGGAGAAGTTCATTGTCGCTTAGTAACGAGTAAACGAGCTGTTGCTCTTCTCCTG
>JBAYVM010000404.1:0-3206 GCA_041674645.1 Victivallaceae bacterium
CTCGGAAACGGATGCAGCATGGCGGCTATCAGTAACGGCAATGTCATTGACACCTCCATGGGAATGACACCACTTGAAGGACTGGTAATGGGAACACGTTGCGGGGATATTGACCCGGCGGTGGTATTGCGCCTGATTGAAATTGGTAAATCAGCACAAGAAATAGATAAGATTCTTAATAAAGAGAGTGGCTTGCTAGGCGTTGGCGGAATTAAAAGTTCCGATATGCGTGATATTATTGAAGCTGAACTGAACGGCGACAAACAGGCGTTGCGCGCCAGAAGAATGTTCACCCGCCGCATTGTCAAATATATCGGCGCCTATTACGCCATGATGGATGGCGCGGACGCAATTGTCTTTACCGGCGGTGTCGGAGAATGGAGCCATTATGTTCGGGGCAAAATATTACGCCGCCTTGATTGCTTGAATATTTTTCTTGATGCAGAAGCAAATGAAGTCTGCCTTGGCAAAAAAGGCATTATTTCAACTCCGGAAAGCAAAACCAAAGTAATCGTTATGCCGACGAATGAAGAACTGATGATTGCCAGAAGCGTGGTTAGTACCTTAACCAACGAAGACCTGCCGCTTGAAAATAGCGAAAACAATGATAAATAAACAATTTTAAATTTAAGGATTTATAATATGGCTGCAATTGAGTTATTTGTTCAGAAAGCCAAAGCTGCAAAAAAAAATCTGGTATTGCCGGAAGGGCATGATTCTCGCGTGGTGACGGCCGCCAATATGATTATCGAGAACGGAGTTGCCACAAAAGTAATCGTTCTGGGCACAGCCGCGGAAATTGATGCTTCCTGCGAAAAAGCTGGAATCAAAGAACGTAAATTCCAAACGCTTGATTTCCTGAATTGCGAATTGTTCGAGCAATATGCAGAACAGTTCAAGCAGATGCGGGCGAAGAAAAACATAGATATTGAAACCGCTCGCGAAGCGATGAAAAGCCGGATTTTCTTCGGCGCAATGATGACCAGAAACGGCATGGTTGACGGTTTAGTGGCTGGCAGTATTGCTTCCACTCCTGACATGCTGCGGGCGGCATTCAACTGCATCGGCACCGCTCCGGGAATCAAAATCGGCAGCAGCTGTTTTGTCATGGACTTGAAAACCCCAACCGTTTCCGGAGATGATGTTCTGCTCTACGCCGACTGCGGTGTCAATCCTGACCCGGACGCCGACCAGCTGGTGGATATCGCAATGGCCACCTGCAATACTTACCGTTCACTCATGGACAAAACCCCTAAAGTCGCGTTTCTCTCATTTTCCACTCACGGCAGCGCGGAACATGAAATTTTGAATAAAATCGTCGAAGCCACCGCCAGATTCAAGGCAAAAATAAAAGCGGAAAACTTGGATATTATCGCTGACGGCGAACTTCAAGTTGATGCCGCGTTAGTGCCGAAAGTTGCCCAGCAAAAAGCGCCGGACAGCGCAATAGTTGGCGATGCCAATGTGCTGATATTCCCTGACCTCAACGCCGGAAATATCGCGTACAAACTTACCCAGCGTCTGGCCGGAGCCGGAGCTTACGGACCAATCCTGCAAGGACTTGCCAAGCCAATAAATGATCTTTCACGCGGCTGTTCCGCAGAAGACATCTACGGAGTCGCTGCCATCACCGTTTGTCAGGCGGAGTTATAATATGCACTACCGGGAATTATCTTCAGCTACAGCGAAAGTACTACTGACATTAAGTGTGTGTGCTATCACATTACAGTCGAAATCAGCTGATGCGAAAATAGTTCCCTGGCCAAAACCTGTCGTGCAAGCCAAAGGTTTGGGCAGCGTAAAATACGCCGTCCAGGTCAGCGCTAAGATTCAAAACAAACCTCCGCAAATTGCCTTAAGCTGGCCAGCCGAAAACTCAAGCTACGCTTACACTGTGTACCGCAGATTTCTTGGCGAAAAACAATGGAATCCCACGCCCGTCGCTGTTCTGAACGGCGAAGCTACCGGCTATATTGACAACAAAGTGAATACCGGAATTATTTATGAATATCGGATTGAACGCGCTGGAAACGGCTATATTGGCAGCGGTTATATTTGTTCAGGAATTGACGCCCCGCTCGTAGAAAAGCGCGGGTCAATAATTCTGCTGGTGGAAAAAAGCCTCACCCTGCCCTTAAAGCTGGAGTTGACCAGACTTGAATTTGACCTGGCCGGCGACGGCTGGCAGGTAATCAGACACGATGTTGAGACAGACGCTAACGTCAGTGATGTAAAGAAACTCATAGAAGCTGACTACGCAAAAGACCCGGACAATGTAAAATCAGTCTTCCTTTTCGGGCGCATTCCAGCACCCTATTCCGGCAATATTTTTCCGGACGGACACGCCAACCACTGCGGAGCCTGGCCAGCCGACCTCTACTATGGAGATATGAACGGAAAATGGACGGATACGAAAACCCACAAATTCTACCCCGACCCGATACTGAAAAATGTTCCCGGCGATGGTAAATTTGACAAAAGTTCCATCGAAGCCAATTCCATTAAACTTGAAGTCGGACGAGTTGACTTGTCGAATATGCCGGCATTTAAGCTTGATGAAGTTGAATTACTGCGCCAATATCTGAACAAAGACCACTTTTTCCGGCACGGACTTATTCCGGCGGCTCAACGCGGACTGGTCGATGACAATTTCGGCGGCTTCAAAGGCGAAGCCTTCGGCAGTAGCGCCTGGGTGAATTTCGCAACTTTTTTCGATGCCGACAAAGTTACTTCCGACGACTGGTTTACGGTTTTGTCCAAAAATAGTTACCTCTGGTCCTACGGTTGCGGCGGCGGTTCGCATGACCGCGCTGGCGGAATCGGAACCACGGCCGATTTTGCAAAAACTCAGACAAAAAGCGTTTTTACCATGCTGTTTGGCAGTTACTTCGGCGACTGGAACCGCCCGAATAATTTTTTACGCGCACCGCTGGCCAACTCCGGATACGGACTGACCTGCGCCTGGGACGGCCGACCGCACTGGTATTTTCATCATATGGCAATGGGTAAGAATATCGGCTATTCCACGTTGCGCACCCAGAATAACAATGCGTTGCAGGATTATATCGCCTGCAACGACGCCAAATCTTCCGTTTCCGGCAAAGATGAAGATTCCGAGTGGGAATACAATCCCGTGCATGTCGCGCTGATGGGCGACCCGACACTGAGAATGCACCCGGTGGCGCCACCACATCAATGCTCTGCAA
>JBAYVM010000405.1:0-3186 GCA_041674645.1 Victivallaceae bacterium
AAATACTTCCGCGACATCTTCAACCCGCCCTAGTTTCAGAAAATATGAACCGGCACGGGAAATATCAATCTTTTTTACATAATGAGCCGTGCCTGAAAATGTTCCGTACCCCAGAACGTTCCACGACTGTAAGCCTTCCGTCATCTGCATATGTTCCGCGGCAGTTAGATAAGGTAATGATTTATGAGCGTGGCGGTGTTCGCATTTGAAGTTCCCATATAAATAAGGCACCTCAAAGAGACCGTTGCTTTCCCCTTCGGTCTCAATGGTGATAATATTTTCAGTAGGAGTTGAACTCCAACGCAATACATGACCGATATCAGCAGTAATATTCATACAGTCATACACTTGTTCCCGGCGAAACTCCTGAATTTCAATCTTATTGACAAAAACTTTCCAATCGCCAGCAATTGAGCTTTCCTCCAATACCAGTTTTAATGGAATCTGATTCCCGGTAAATAAGAAACGGCTGATATATATTTTACGTTCTCTCTGGGCATCCAGAGGGTCTTTCTGGCGTTCCATAAGATTGTAGTTATGTATCCGTCCGTTAATATCCACGGCATTCCAACAGCATAGCGGAACTTGGTTCGGTTCGAATTCAACCTCCCATTGTTCATTCAAATTTACAGATTCGCCAGTCGCCAGGGCAGGCCGGTTGGCGCTGCATCGATTCCATAACAGAGCGGATCCTTTCGGGGCTATTTGCAGCTTTTGCCCTTCAAATAATCCATTAAATTCCCGTTCCGCACGGTTGACCAGGAAACTGACTATTTTTCCATTATTTTCGCGTTGGAGAACAAAAATATCGTTGCTGCCTGTTCCTTCAACTTCAGGACCGGGCAGGTCAGATAAAAATTCACCTGCCAGTGTGTCGGAAAACAAAATATTATTTTCAGTCCATTCAGTCAAAGGGGCATGGATTGAATTACCGAGTAGTTGGGGACGTTGTCCGAGAACAATCACTTTCCCGCCGTTGGCAATGAATCTGGACAGACACTGCATCGTTTCTGTCTCTATATATTTCAGATACGGCAGGATGATAACCTGCCAATCTTCCGGTATGCCGGATCCGGTTAGCTCTGCCAGCGTAATTTCATCGATAAAATCAAAATCCTTTTGATGCGACAACAGGGTTTCGGAAAGCTGATGAATTTTATCTTCCAAAGGATCTTGTTTCCCTTGGGTTTGCTGATTGATGGCACAATAAAAACTGGCCGCCGGATAGAGTACGGCAATGCCGCAAATATGCCTGCCGCCGGTAAGCGCTTCACAAGTATTTTTAGTATGCTCTATCAAAGTCTTCATGTATTTCCATTCGGTGTGCTGGTAGAACAGCGATGGCGGCGTCTCATCCTTGCGCGGTCCGTCAAGCGAATAGTTCAAGCCGTGAATATTGAAGTAGTTAATTCCCATAACCATCTGAAAATCCAAAGCGAATTTCAAGTCGCGTAAGCATACTTCATTGCCCATAACCGCCAAAGCGTCGCTGCCTGCCTGTTCTTTACCGAAAATATGCGCGGCCGAAGAAACTACCTTCAGCCCGGTGTGATAGGCACAGGCATCCCGCCAGGCAATCCCGGAACCGAGCGGGTCGGTACACGGAATATCCAGATACTTGCAGCAGCGCAGTTCGTTCGGCCAGGCGTGTCCTACAATCGAAAGGTATTCAGTTCTAGTCAGATGCCCGACGCTTTTAATTCCGTGAGATTGACACCAGCTTTTAATTTGAGCCAGATAACTTTCACACTGCAACCGCATCTGGGTCATGCGGTACTTGTGCCTGATTAACGGAGTTTTCTCGTCAATATCCAAAATCAGGTGCGGCAGATATTCGAGGAGACTGAAACCGTAATCGTTAATAAATTCCTGATTAAATCCCCTTGTCCATGGGAATATTCCGGCTGGGGCAGGTTCATCCATGAATGCCGCGTGAAAATGTTCCCGCAATATTTCATCGCTGAAATGATTCAGGTATTCCTGATGTGTATATTCAATAAATTTTCTGGTAGTTTCCGGGTTCAGAATATCAGTATTGTGCCGTCCTTCGGGACGAATTACCTGAATCGCGACAATAGTGTATTCACGTTCATCTCCTGGCTGCCACTGCAATGCGAAAGTCTTATGATTAATTGTAGTCCGCCAATGCGGAGTTCCAACTTTGCAAGACTGGGAATAAGCGCTTTCGCAAACCTTCCGTTGCTCCCAGCGAGAACGAATTGTTCCACAATGTGCAGTCAAATCTATGGGGCTGCCAAAACCGTCGTCGGTTTTCGGCAGGGCATAACATTTCAACAATGCGGCATTTTTTAGCAATAAGTCAACCGACTTCGTGGTCCCGCTTACTTCGGCTACGGTAAATTCAAGCGATTGGGCCGCCAGTTCAGGATGATTCCAGATAATCCGATCCCCGGCAACCGCGGACGGGAAATAATCCTCATCCCAAATTGCGAATTGGACTCCATTAGCGCGGCATTCTTCAACAATCACCTTAATGATGTTCCACCATGCCTCAGAAAAATAAGGCGTTTTCAGTCCCTGCCGAGCGTGCCCGTAAATACTCTCATATCCTGCCGCCGCCAGTTCCCTGACTTGTCTCCTTATTTCCTGTTCTTCCAACCGGTGGTTCAGGAAATATTGTCCGCTAATATGAATCGTCATATTTTAATCATCCATTTAAATATTCTATTTAATAAAAACCAAGTTTTGGATTTATGCTCATGACTGGCCCCTGTATGGTGGCTTTTTATATAATTATATCCTTAAGTTTGATAACCTAATTTTGTCATTTTTTCTATTAATTCTCGCACTGCAATGGAGCGTAAATCTATATTTGTGCGCAACGACTGTTCGGCAGCTAGAGCAGCAGCTTCCCCCATTGCAAAGCAATCAGCAATGAGACGGTAGCTGGCTAGAGCCTCATGGTCACCACCGATACAACGACCAACTACCAGCAGTCGTTCCAATCCACGTGGCAATAACGCACCATATGGGATTTTATAAGGCTTAACTTTTCTTATTATAATTGCAGGTTCATCTGGCTGGCATCGATGAATATCAATGTCATGATTGACAGTAAATAAACCGTCAGGGTAAGATTTCTCATTATCTATATCTGCGATAGTTACTTTAGAATCACAGACAATTCGCCGAGATTCCCTTACTCCTGGCAAGGCTCCAAATGGA
>JBAYVM010000406.1:0-3184 GCA_041674645.1 Victivallaceae bacterium
GCAATTTTCGAACTTTGTAATTTTTCAAACCGCCGATGGCAAAGTTAATATTGATGTGTTTTATAAAGACAACACCATATGGCTTACCCAAAAGGCGCTTTCGGTACTTTTTGAGAAAGACAGAAGTGTAATAACCAAACATTTTAAAAGAATCTTTGAATCGGGCGAACTACAGGAAGAAGTGGTGTGTGCAAATTTTGCACATTCCACTCCGCATGGCGCCATTGAAGGCAAAACGCAGAACCGGCACGACGGATATGATTTCCGACTGCCGCGATGCGGGTCTTCCCGAGCCCGAATTCCGGCAGAGCGGTCCCCATTTTGTGACGACAATCTGGCGCGACTGGCTGACGGATGACGTGCTGGTTGGGCTAGGACTCAATGAACGGCAAATGAAGGGCGTAAGTTATCTTAAGCGAAAGGAGCAACTATCCAGTGCGGAGTATCAAGGGATTACCGATTGTCCACCTCGTACTGCCACTAGAGATCTCAAGGGATTGGTTGATACGGGTGTTGTGGAGCTGAGTGGCCACGGACGGGGCGCTCAGTATCGGTTGCTTAAGAAACGCGCCGAAAATGCGCCAAATGCGCCACGGGAAGAAAATGAATAATGTATGCATGACGCTTGATTACAATTGCGCCATAAATGCGCCAAATGCGCCATTTATATCTTATATGCCCCAAAATAAAGGGGGGGAAAGGTGTCATGAAATTATCGATTATCTATTGATGGGGAAATCGGGTGGCGCGCTTTAGATTTGGTGTTTTCGTGCGGAAAGTAGATGGAAAGATAGAAGGCTATTCCGGAAATTCGGATAATTGAAGAACTGAATGAGCAGAGTTCTAAAGTTCGAGTTCTAAAATGCGAAGAGTGTTACGTGTTACGAGGGAAGTGAGAAGTGGTAATTGTTAATGGTTAGGTGTTAAGACTGAACGGGCTGGAGGGATTCGCTCCGTCGAATCCGCTTCCGGAAATAAAGGTTGCCACGGCGGTCAACCCTCCAAAGATGCTACGCATCAAAATAAAATCAGAAAACCTTTTCGTGGTTAGAAATTCTTTTGCGCTCTTTGCGGCTTTGCGTTTAACTCTTTATATTTTCGTCCGAGACGGACGAGGCTACACCCAAAACCTTCATTCACTTCATGTCCCTCATGGTTAAACCTTTTCGTGTTTTTTTGCGGTCTTTGCTGCTTTGCGTTAAAAGCTTTATTTTTTCATACGACGCGGACGAGGCTACACCAAACCCTTCATGGTAAATATTTCTTTTCGTGCTTTTTCGTGGTTAAAAATGTCTTCGACGGAAAACGGTATCGACGGAGCGATACCCTCCAAAACTAAAACCTTTTTCGTGTCTATTCGTGGCAAAAACTCCCATTGCTGTTTTCACTACGACATAAAATGTCCGCCCACATGGTGTATTCTGTTTAATGTGGAATGTTTTAAATCGAAAAAGGTTAAAATTAAATCAGGGGGCAAATAGAGAATGAAAAATAGTCTTCAAGAAACTCTTAACAAGTATAAAATTCCCGGCATGAATAACGAAAGCCAGCCGCAACCGCATAATCTGGAAGCGGAAAAAGCGGTAATCGCCGCAATGCTCAGGGAACCGCGCCCATGCGTGGATATTGCAATAGAAATTTTACATAATGAAAATGTGTTCTATTCGCCGGTTCATCGTGAGATTTTCAAGGCGACAAAGGAGGTTTACGACAACACGGAGATGAAGGTTGATTTAATTTCTGTTGCTCATCAACTGGCAAAACACAATCGACTGGATTTTATCGGCGGTGAAGTTTTTTTGGCGGATATTTACTGTTCGATTGCGACTTCCGCAAATATTGAAACCTGGTGCAATATTGTGCATCAATTTGCAATTCTGCGGGACATGATTAATGCTTGCGCCGAATCACTGATGAAATGTTATGACGCGAGGTCAGATGTCAAAAAACTGATTGATGAGGTCGAAACAAAAATCTATGATGTCAGGAACAAAAACACTAAATCAAGCATTATTGAAATCAATAAAAGCATGGAAGCGGAATTCATAAATGTTCTGAAGGTAATTAACCATGAAAACGAAGTTGGAATCCCGTCCGGTTTTCCTGAACTCGATAAACTAGTCATCGGCTTTAAACCGGGCGAAATGTTTGTTTTAGCCGCCCGCCCGTCCATCGGCAAAACCTCCATGGCGCTGAATTTAATCCGGAACGTGGCTTTGCTCGGACGCAAACAACGCCCGGTGGCCTTCTTCAGCCTGGAAATGACCGCCGAACAAATTACCCGAAGGTTGTTGTGCTCTGAAGCTCAAATTTCTGAAACGCGGTTTTTCGACGGATCATTCAGATCTAATGAGATACCTAAATTGACTGAAGCAGTCGCAGCATACAAGAAATCAAAAATTTTCATTGACCCGACTGGCGGTTTGACAATTTCTGAACTGCGCGCCAAATCACGCCGGTTGAAAATGATGGAAAATATTGAACTGATTGTTATTGACTATTTGCAGTTGATGCACACCGACGATAAAACCGAAAGCCGGCAGCAGGAAGTCGCGGAAATATCCAGCGGCATAAAACGGCTGGCCAAAGACCTTGCGATTCCGATTCTGGTACTGGCACAGTTGAACCGCGAGGTGGAAAAAACCGCCGGAGCCTCCGCAAGGCCCAAATTGAGTCATTTGCGCGAATCCGGCGCAATTGAACAGGATGCCGATATTGTCGCATTTCTGCATCGTGACCGCGATGATACTAAAAGCAAGTCAGGACAGGACGAATCGAAAATAGTAACTGAAGCCGTGTTGATTGTAGAAAAAAACCGAAACGGGCGGACCGGAGTTGTAGATTTGTTATTTTATCCCAATCGCATGGAATTTGTCAGTAAAAGCCGATTCAGCGACGAAGACCGTCCAGCATAAAAAATTGAAGAAATAGAGAGAAAAGTTCAAGTGCGGAAGTTTTAGGTGTTAAGTGTTAGGTGTTAGGTGTTAAGACTGAACGGACTGGAGGGATTCGCGCCGTCGAATCCGCTTCCGGAAATAAAGGTTGCCACGGCGGCCAACCCTCCAAAGATGCTACGCATCAAAATAAAATCACAGTCATCCCATAGAAATCTAAAAACTTGAAAAAAGACGGATTCATGACACCTTTATTTTTATCAAAAAACATAAGGAGCGACAATGAATCC
>JBAYVM010000407.1:0-3175 GCA_041674645.1 Victivallaceae bacterium
CCGACAATGGCAATGTCAGCCATTTTCATTATGGGAGCATTGCGGTCAGTATTGATGGCGATAATCAGATTGCTTGAACTCATTCCGACCAAGTGTTGCATTTGTCCGGAAATTCCGCATGCGATATAAACTCGAGATTGAACTGTCTGCCCAGTCTGCCCAATCTGAATTCCATAAGAGACCCAGCCGGCATCCACTGCCGCGCGGCTGGCTCCCACTGCGCCGTCGACCATGCTCGCCAGTTTTTTCAAGAGGTCGAAGCCTTTTTTACCACCCATACCGCGGCCACCGGCAATGACCACATGCGCGTTAGATTGAAGAGTTTCAGTTGATTTTTCATTGATTATCTCCAGCATCTTCTTGTGGTTTGTCGAGTCTGAGGCAATGATTTTTTCCTTAATCAATTCGTAAGGATGAGCGTTTTTTCTTTTCATTGCTTTCATGACTCCGGGACGAACAGTGCTTAACTGTGGTAAAAATCCATCAGACCGGATTGTTGCCATCAGGCTTCCGCCGAATGCGGGACGTGTTTGCAACAACGCTCCGGTTTCCTGATCAATTGCCAAACCGGTGCAATCGGCAGTGAGCCCGCAATGTGCCAAAACCGCCAAGCGTGGAACCAGCGCTCGTCCATTAGCGGTGGCGCCGGCCAGAAAAATTTCCGGTTTGTATTTACGAAGCAGGCGCAAAAGGATGGCGGCATAATCTTCATCATTGAAATACTGTAAAGAGCTATCATCAACATCGATAATGATATCAGCTCCGTATTCCCAGGCCGTGTGGACATATGGTTCAGTTTGATGTCCCAAAATAACAGCATATAATTTATGTCCTCGCTGCTCCGCGAGCTGACTTCCGATGCCGAGCATTTCGAGTGAAACATCCTGGATTTTGCCATTGATAATTTCACAAAATACCCAAACTCCGGCGTGCTTGGTTTTACCAATTAGTGAACTCATATTGCCCCCTGTTAAATTTGCGCAACATTGCGCAGTTGATTGAAAAGTTGTTCTGCAAGCGCGTCTGGCGAACCGGTCCAAACTTGAGTTTCAGCATCTCTCGCCGGTGGCGAAAAGGTTTTCACCACCCTGGTTGGCGAACCGTTCAATCCGATGAATTCATTTTTTGCTTTCAGTTTTTTGGCGTCGAAAATTTCTATTTTTTGTTCAATCGCTTTCAACCAGCTTTTGAGGCGTGGAACTCGTGGGACGTTGAGTTCCTTGGAGGTGGACAATACCGCCGGAGTTGTTATTTCACAGCGTTCGTAACCAGATGTCCCCATGCGCTTCAGCGTTAATTTCTGATAATTAATGGTTTCTATCTTTGCCACGCCATAGGCTTGAGCCATTTCTAAATGAGCTGCGATTCCAGCCGGTACTTGCGACGTATCGCCGTCGACAGCCTGCCTGCCGCATAAAACCAGGTCGAAAGGCATAACTTTTTTAAGCGCCAGCGAAATAATGTAACTGGTGGCCCAAGTGTCTGAACCGCCAAAAAGACGGTCGGAAAGCAATATCCCACGGTCTACCCCCAATGCCAGAGCTTCGCGAAGAATGTTTTCCGCTTTTGACGGCCCCATGGTTAGCGCAATGACTTCGGTGCCGTATGCTTCCTTGAGACGCATCGCTTCTTCAATGGCATAATAATCAAACGGATTCAATACCGCCGCCGTATTCTCACGTAGAAGACGCTTGGTTATTGGATCAATGTTGACCGACGAAGCCATCGGAACCTGTTTTATGCACACAACTATTTTCATGATTGAGTTACTCCGGAGTTTAATAACGGCAGTTGTTTATCGAAATCCAATAAAGCTAGATAAAGATTGCAGTCAGGGTAGTTTCTTTCTGTTTCGTTCAGGCATTCAATCGGATTAAACGGTTTGGTTAAATTTGCGGTCGGATTATAACCGATACAATCTTTAAGCAGTTCCAGCTTCGGCGACATCCAGACTTCAATAATGACCGGAATTGTGAGCCATTCCAGAATCGCGTCGATTTCGGGATGACTTCCCAAGACCGGTTGAGTGATGATAAATTCAGCCCCGACATCAATTTTTTGTTTTAGCTTCAACAGTTCGTGGTCGTGCGGTTCATATTGATTGAATGCTACACCTATTTTAAATTTTCCCGGGTAAAATTTCACAATATAAGCCACCAGTTCCACCGAAGTTACGGCCGCCTTATCGGAACCGATTTCACTCGGTTTTAATCTTGGCAATCGTGGCGATCCGTCACCGGAAATGATTAACAGTTCTTTGACCTCGAGCGCCAGACAATTGTCTAAAATCCAGTGCAAATCATTTAACGAATGAAAAGTGTTCAAATGAATCATGGTACGTTTCGCCGGTAACTTTAATTCGGTCAATAGCTCTGTTCCCTGAAACGCCAGATGCCCCATCGCATTATCGGTAATGCAAGTTCCTAAGTTATGAGCTTCCGCCAAATTAAAACGCAAGGAGAATTTTTCCAGTCGTTCCTTTAACCGTTCAACTTTTTGCCGGGGCGGAGAACATTCAACTCGATAATTACGAACAATTGTTTTTTGCATAACTTCCCCTTAATTGCTTTTATTTGTTCTGCAAACTTTTTATGAACATTATAAATATATACACAAAATATAACTTTTTTTTCTATTTGTTGTTATATTTTTGCTGCATATTATCTTATATGTAATTTTGGCAATGCCAAAGAATAAACTCATACTTTGGGGAGTTGTGAATTGGAACACTGGGGTCAGATTTTCCACGAAAAGTCAATGATATTTCTAAAAAAAAGGCAAAAAAAATCTCTCCCTGCCTCAAAGAGTTTGAGAAAAAAATGGCTTTGCGCGCGTTCATATCCATAGTTCATTCATGAGCTTCATAAGCCTCGGTGGCGCGGTCCGGTTTCCTTATGCGGATTAAGCTATTCCATGCAGTCTTGTGGTGAGAATCGAAACTTAAAAAAAGGCGCGTTCAGCACGCAGTTTTATCGGTCATCGAGGTCGCATTTTAACCTTTGTGTTTTCGCGCAATATTTCATTGTTTCTTCCGCCTCCGCGTGAGGCAGTTTTTCGCCGGTTTAAGGCTAAACCTGGCGCGGCTAAAAAACTAAACTAACGCGCAAGTTGCGAAAAATAATTCAGAGCGAATGACATAAAGCCGGATAACCCAACGCGACTGTTTGCTTTATGC
>JBAYVM010000408.1:0-3168 GCA_041674645.1 Victivallaceae bacterium
ATGTTAATTTAATGATAATAAAAAATATTATTTGTAACTAAGAATATATCACCAACGTTTGCAATGTAGTAGACAAAATGCTGATTTTTTATTAAAAATTGTCAATACCTTTACTAACCTATCACGTTCTGACAAAAATAAAAATTTTTAATTGTACAAAATCAAACTAGCGCCCGGTTGTATTTAGCTTTAACCTGTTCCTGCTGAACAACTCGCGACATTAGAGCGTCGTAACTAATTTCGCCATTGTCGTAATGTTTGCACAAGGAATAATCCATAGTGCACATGCCCAACTTACTGCTAGTTTCAAGTATTGTATAGAGTTTGTGTCCCTCGTTACTGCGAAGAATATGCCTGATTCCAGGGGTTGCCAACAATAATTCATAGGCCAGCACACGACGTTTTTTGTCAACAGACGGCACCAATTGCTGGGCGATAATTCCTTGCAAACTGTTAGCCAGTTGCAAAACAGCCTGTCCTTGTTGTCCGGGCGGGAAAACTCCAATAATTCGTTCAACAGTTTGCGCAATACTTGAAGTGTGCAACGTTGCAATAACCAAGTGACCTGTTTCGGCAGCCGTCAGTGCGGTGGCGATAGTATCCATATTACGCAGCTCGCCAATTCCGATTACATCAGGATCCTGTCGCAGAACATGATGCAAGCCAGCTTGAAAGTTAATAACGTCAGTATGCAATTCCTGCTGGACAATGATTCCTTTTTTATGACTGTGAACGTATTCTATCGGATCTTCAATCGTAACAATCTTTCCATTCCTGGATGAATTAATATAATCTATCATGTAGCTGAGCGTGGTTGTTTTTCCGGAACCAGTCGGTCCAGTTATCAGAATCAAGCCAGCTGGATGTTGCAACAGTTCATCAATGTTCTTAGGCAATCCAAGTTCTTCACGCGTCCAAATATTATTATTGCAAATCCTAATCGCCATCTCAGGCGAACCATTTCTAAAATATATGCTTGTCCGGAACCGGCCAAATTGTTTATGATTGATTGAAAAACATAATTGCAAATCGCGTGCCAGAACACGACGTTGTTCATCATTAATAGTTTCTTCGACTATTGACTTGAGCACATCCTCTGTTAATGGCTGCGCTTCGCCAACAATGACATCCCCGTTAACTCTAAATGCAGGCGGCAGGCCTGCCAGCAAATGAATGTCAGAAGATCCGTGCTGCCTGGCGGAATACAAAATATTATCAAGTTGCATTATTTATTTCCTCTTTTTAATGCCCCATAAAAATTCGTCTAAACAGATTTTTCATTCCTCCCTCTGATGTAACTCTGGCATACATTCCCTCGATACCGGGATAAGCTGGATCAATTTCGTTAACCGTGACAAGACACTCCAAAGCTTTTTTCCGGTTGCCGAATCGCCGGTGACAATCTGCCGCCAACATCCATAATGTCGCAGAATCCGGGTTTTCATCAAGCGCCGGTTTCAGATATTTGAAAGCCATGGTATATTTGTCTGCGTAAATGCAACATTCTGCAATATCCATACGGACAGTATAATCCTGTCTTGCGGCAGCCAACGCTTTGTCAAAACAGTGTTCAGGCTGTTTATTTTTTGAGTAAAGCATAATTTCACCGCGAACCACCCAGGCAACCGGAGAATTACCCGGAGCCTGCATTGCGGCATCTGACAAACCATATGCGCGATCAAAGTCTCCGCGACGACAGAATATCCGAGCTCGCAAGGCCAGCAGTTCCTGTGATTCGCCGATAATTTCCGCGGCTTTTTTTGCCCACATATCAGCTTCCCGCAACTCATTGAGTAGAATGAGACAATTTATTTGACCATTCCAGGCATCAGCGCAACCGGGGTCAATTTCCAACGCTTTGGAATATGAACGCAATGCCGGTTCATATTCGCGCTGTATGTAATGCCGACCAGCTTCCCGCAAATAAAAATCAGCATCGCGAATCGGTTCTCCCGGCAATTTGGTTGCCGGAGTTTCCTGTTGACGTTCTGCCGGTTCGGCATCAAGTTCCAGAGAATTAAATCTTCCCATATTTATCTCAGTCTCATTTTATTATTATCCGACCGGAACAGATTCCAGTTACGGGTTTGTGATTTATTTAATATTCCCCTGCATAGTGGAAAAACTTCAGTTCATAGAATATACGATGGGAGCGAAAAGTCAAACTCATAAATAGCTTCTCCGGTAGACTGGTGACACTATACGGACTATACGGCCTTTTATAGCATTTGCCTCTATCACCGTGGACTTACGCTGTTGCGCCATATAATTCATCAGCCGTGGTTGCATATTGGAATTTACAGCGAAATACTCATTCTCACTCAACATCCACTGCATATCTGGTATTTTACCAACAAATAGCATCAATTCTTTCTGTCCGTCCAATATTTTACCGTTAACCATTACTATTCCATTTTTCACGGTTATCTGTTCACCGGGCAGTCCGATTATTTTATCAAGTCCGCGCATATGTTCATGTAATGCCAATCGTCCTCCATAAAGATATGGCTGAAGGTGTTCAAAGATAATAATACTTCCGCGTTTATAGCTTTGTTCGCGCCTGACAATAACAGTATCTCCGCGCTGAATTACACTGTCAGGATTATAGTTATTACCCAAAGTCAACAATTCCGCGCCATCCCACAGAAAGCCACTTATTGCTGTTGATGCAGAGTTGACATAAAAAAAACATCCGAGCCATACACCACCGGCAAGACAAATATTTACAAACCGGTCATAAATTCCAGACCGTTGCAACTTTGGCATGGAGTCAAATATTGCAATGCTCAGGCATATCAAATACACGTTAACACTTATGCGAAGTATATCCACATAATAATTGAATATCGCAAAGAACGCTATAACCAGTGAGATTAGCGCAGTTATCGCGAACACGGCTCCTCTGATTCTGCGCCCAAGCAAAAATTGTCCGTAGCCAGGCAATAAAGAGTTCATAGCTGTAGCAGAAATAGAACCCGTACTAAAATCTAAACTGTCATGCAACTGACGCAATGATCGTTTCCATTTAGGTTCATTGGAATCGAACTCATTGGCAGGCAGAAAAACATTTCGCGACCGTCGCCACTTCCAATATAAAATTCTGAAAAACTGCCATCTACCCGCTCGGGGCGGGGCCGGAGAAAAATTTTCAGGCAAAGACACGGCGAC
>JBAYVM010000409.1:0-3168 GCA_041674645.1 Victivallaceae bacterium
ATAATAGTTGCGGCAATTATTCCACTGTTTTCCGCAGAGAAGACGCCTGTTCAGTGGGCGGTGGCAGATGCCGGATTCCGGATGAAAATTGACACTGACCGTCCGGAATTGACTGGCTATCTGGATCTCAGTCGCTACTGTCTGCCGGTGTCGCTGGCAAACGGCGTGGATGTGCGGGATGCTCAAGGAATGAAACTGCCGTTTTACTTATACCCGAACGGAGGGTTGATTCTCGGGAGCTCTCCGAATAAAAACCGCCGTTATGTTTACTTGGGATTTGCCAGTCCGGAGAATGAGAACCGCTGGAATAAAGCGCTCGGGAAAATACCGGCAAACAGCCGGATAAAGATGACGGTAATCAACGGAAAATTCCCTTATCTGACCGAAACGGAATGGGTTGAAAACCAGGGGAAAATATTGCAAAAACGCTATCAGCAAACGCTCAAATATCAGTTGGATGATTTGACGAGAAACTTGACTGAAGCTATTTTTTCGCCATCAGTCTATTACTGGCAGGAATATGAGCGAAAATCCGGATTCTATCCGCGTTACAACAAATACAGACAATATTGGAAACGTGTTCCGCAAACATTCATGACTAGAAAATATATTCCGCGGCAAATTCTTCCGCCGTGGGATTTTGAATACAGTTTCCCGACATTATTCACCACCCCGCTCGCATTCCGGAATAATATTAATTGGAGAGTCAAGCGCATCAAAAACGTTGAGCAGGAAGAGGAAAATAAGATAAAAGAACTGCCGAAAAAAGCCGTTGGAGCGCCGGAAAAGGATTTTCTTAACTGGTTTACCCGGAAAAAGATGAATATTCGCGGAGAAAAAGAAATCTCCGCGGTTTACCTGCCGCGCCTGCCATTCAATACACGTCGCAATTTCGGGGCGATTATTTCCGGCAATCTGGTAGTGCCTGCCGATGGCGAATACGAATTTGCGGTTAATTCCACAAGTTCAACCGCGTTGCTGATTGACGAAAAAACCGTAATCATGTGGTACGGCGTGCATGAACGCACTGATAACTGGACGAAAACCGTTAAACTGCAACTGACCAGAGGACTTCATTCTTTTGTCTTCTACTATCATAAAAATAACAGCGCCGCTTATGCCACTGCCGCGTGGAAAAAAGTTGGAGCAAACAATTTCAGCCCCCTGACGGAAGATGAATTTTCGCCCGGCTGGCTAAACCATCCGGTCTCCTGCGAAAATCGCCTCAACAAACAATATCCGCTGGTCAAACACACCGCCATGTATTGGATTTTTACCGGCAAACAACAAAAGGCGTTATGGGAAAAACTGACAATAATTTCCGGTGACGCAAGTAAATATGAATGGGAACAGAACGGGAAAGTTTTCGCGAAAGGCAGCAACGCAGACATTATTTTCAGCGGCAGCAATCCCGTGCAGGTGGTACTGCGCAGCCAGGATAAGACTTTTTCTGAACTGGCAATAACCAGTTACTCCGGCGACCGGGAGCTGGAACCGTTGCGCCCTGACTTGTTCCTGAAATTGAATGCCCCGGATTTTATCTACGATGATGAGATACTGGACTTTTATCTGGAAACAGTTTCCAAACTTCCGGAGCCGGTTGATTGCGCCATTGAAACAACCACAGACAATCCGGGAAGCGGTTTCACGTCCGGCAAAATAAACCTGACCATGCCTGGAAAAATAGTCGCCGACCAGGAACGTTTCACCCCGGACAGTGTGCATAAGTCGTTGACGGTGCTAAATGGTAAAACGCTGAAAGATGGCGCAAACGTTGAGTTTTCCTTGAGCGTTACTGGAATGACTTTTGACCGGAAGCAAATTCGTTTTATGCCGCTGGCGGAACTGCCGGAATTGCAATATGAAACAGATGGATTGAAAGATGGCGATAATGTCCGGATAATTCCAATCCTTCATCGGCCAACCTTGTCTGAGGTCAGAAAATGGCAGCTGCCATCGCTGATTCGCAACCAGTTATCCCAGACCAAAAAGTTGCTCGTCATCGGCGATGATTTTTCCTCTCTGAACAGTACACTGGCCAATAATTTAAAACAAAAGCTTGCCGCCAAAAACATTCAACTCGAGTTTTATCCATGGCAGCAGACTGACGATAGAATTATTATGCTGGACAGCCTGACTTCTTTACTTCCGGCGATAAAACAATCAACTGCTGACATTGCGCTGATTATTCCGCCAGCCGCCGACCTCAGCGATGAAATTTCCACCCGCACTCGAACCCGAATTATCGCTGCGCTGGTCGAAGCGCTGAAAAATAATCCCAATATCCGGACAATTAAACTTTCCACGCCGTTTCCGGGAATCGTTTCGCGGGAAAACGAACCTGAACTTGTTACCGCGCTAAAGAAACTTGTCCGGGAATACAACATTCAAATAATCGATTTGAACTTCTTCATTCGCAATCAGGAAGACTGGCAAAAAGCATATTGCAAATTCCCTGACAATGAACAAATCATTGAACCTTTTCCTGTGCAGAAAATTCCGGAAATATCTGACTTCATCTCGGCTGAAATAGAGTAATCAACGTTGCATTTTACAAGTTTATTTCCCGACTGACTTGGGCATATCTTGTTTTGCATCTGCGGCGGACATGATGATTCGTTGCCCCAGCGCCACACAATTGTAAAGGGCGCGTCCAATCTGGTCGCGGGTCATGAATGAATTATCGCCAGCCGTCTCGTCAAGCGCCACTACCATCTGATTCTTTACATCATAGAGCTTGAAAGATAATGATCCATGTTCCCAGGCTGCCGGATTAGCCAAATCAATATCGGATGAGCACCGCACCAGTAATTTTCCGTGGTCAAGATATGCCCATATCACATTTGCCACCGGCGACAGCGGTGCAATGAAAGTCACTCTTTCTGTTTTAAACTGTTCTGCCGGAATATCTTTCACCAGCATATCGGTAAACTCTTCACGGAAAGCTTTTTTAATTCTCTCGTATAGTTCCGGAGACGGGAACTCGCATTTATTGCGGGTATTGAAGAGATAGTCTTTCATTTGTTTAATATCCAAAGCCACCGAAACGCAACCGTCTGGCTTCTCAAAATCTTTTATTTGCCGGTCAACATTTTTTATTTTAAAGCCGTTGCTCCGCACATTAACGTTTAGTTCGTCTATCCGGTAATCGGCTTTCTTCATTTTTAC
>JBAYVM010000410.1:0-3157 GCA_041674645.1 Victivallaceae bacterium
GGAGACAGTTGAACTTTTCCGCTTTTTCGCGCAGGTAATCAACTTCCGGACATTCCAGCGGAATAATCGCCGTGCCGCCAGTTTTAAGTCCGGAAAAGATTTGTGATTTTTCTTTTGCCACGCCACGCAAGTCTTCAAGAAATTCCAAATGACAGGGGGCAATAGAGGAAATAACCGCTACGTCCGGTTCGCCGGTAAGGCTCAGCGGCTCGATTTCGCCGTGATGGTTGGTGCCCATTTCCAAAACGCAAAACCGATGTTTGTTGTTAAGCCTTAACAAGTTTTGCGGAACTCCGACTTGATTGTTGGTGTTGCCTTCCGTCGCGCAAACCGCGTCCGCTCCGGCGGCGGCAGTAAGAATTGAACGGATTATTTCTTTCACACTGGTTTTGCCGATACTGCCGGTGACGGCTACCGTTTGCAAATTTTTGAACTGGCGTTTGTGAAAACGGGCAATCTGCTGGTAGGCGAGTAGTGTGTCTTCAACTATCAGCAACGGAATATTCCATTTCGGGTTAGCCCACTCATGGTATTTTTCGGCAATGCACAATGCCGCAGCTCCGGATTCGATTGCCTTGTCCAGAAAATCGTGAGCATTGAAGCGTTCGCCTTCCAGGGCGATGAATAATGCTCCGGAACAGTCATCGCGGGTATTAGTTTTTATTCCGGAAAATGCAAACCTGTTTTCAGGAATGCCAATCCATCTGCCGTTGGTGGCATTTTGTAAATCATCGTAAGTGAATGAAGTTTCAGTCATTTTATCAGAGTATTGACGCAAAATATTCGATGGTATTTTTAAGGCCTTCCCGCAACTGGATTTTTGGTTCCCAACCGAGAATATTCTGCGCTTTTGAGATGTCCGGCTTGCGTTTTACCGGATCATCCTGCGGCAACTCTTTAAATATCTTTTTCGATTTTGACCCGGTAAATTCGATTACCAGATCAGCCAGTTCCATCATAGTGAATTCTCCGGGATTGCCGAGATTTATCGGTCCGGTTATACTTTTCGGAGTATTCATCATTCTGACCAGCCCGTCCACCAGGTCGTTAACGTAACAGAAACTTCTGGTTTGGGAACCGTCTCCGTAAATAGTAATATCTTTATTCTGAAGCGCCTGAGTAATAAAATTGCTCACCACGCGTCCGTCGTAAGGTAGCATTCTGGGGCCGTAAGTATTGAAGATACGAACAACTTTTGCTTGAACGCCTGCTTGTCGATGATAGTCAAAAAACAGCGTTTCGGCGCAGCGTTTACCTTCATCGTAACAGCTTCTGATGCCTATGCAGTTGACGTTGCCCCAGTATTCCTCTTTCTGTGGATGTTCCAGCGGATTACCGTAAACTTCTGAGGTTGAAGCTTGAAGAATCGGAATGTTCAGTCGTTTGGCGATGCCCAGCATGTTGGTCGCGCCGACAACACAGGTTTTTGTCGTGTGAATCGGGTTGTTCTGGTAATGAACTGGTGACGCCGGGCAGGCGAGATTGTAAATGGCGTCAACTTCAACGAATAGCGGCATGGTAATATCGTGACGGATTAATTCAAAGTCAGGGTGTGAGAGCAGATGCCGGATGTTGTCTTTCGACCCGGTGTAAAAATTATCCACACAAAGTACATCATGTCCATCATTAAGCAGTCTTTCGCACAAATGAGAACCGATAAATCCGCCGCCGCCGGTTACGAGAATCGTTTTTCGCTTCATTGGAATAAATCTCTCTAATTATTCGTTGAGGTTTAATATGGTTTTAACTTTGTCAGCGTTGAATACCACGCGAATGGTTTTTTCATCGTCAATCCAGTATATCCAGGTGCTGTTGGTGGTGGAAGGCGTGCGGAAGATTGCCGGCGTGCCGTAAGCCAGCAGAACTTCTCGTTTGGTCATGCCGGGAGTAACAATGCCTTTTTCCAGTTTTGCAATCAGTTCCGGCGACAGTCCTGCGGTCATTTTTGCTTTGTCGTCCAAGGTGAAAATCTGAGTCAGATAGGCTTGTGGCGTAATCATCATCAGCTGATTGTCAAATTTAATGGTATAAGCGTTGCCTGTCTTATCTTTGAAAATAATCGTTGTTTCAAACAACAATGAGTTGCTGGTTGCATTGGCCAGTTCAACTTCTGTTCCAAACGGCAGAATTTTGCCTTTCTGAATATTGATGGCTGAAATCTTTCCCGGATTCTCGTACCAAATATTGCATTTGGTGTAAATTTTACCGTTCAAAGGTTGTTGCAAAGTTTCCGCGACAATGACCGTATCGGCACAGCCGGCAAATAACAGCGAAAATGCCACGGCCGCCATGAGTAAAGCTATTTTTCGAATCATACAGACCTCTTTTTCGTTTTATTACTGAATTTCAACTTCAAAATTTACATCGCCAGCAGAAGGATAACAAGTTTGCAACGCAAAAATATCTGAATGTTGTAGTGGATTAAAAACGAAAAGGCCGGAAAACCGGCCTTGACGCAACTTTAAGTTTCTAGCGAATTACAGACTGAATGCGCTTTTTAAATCAATTTTGGCATTAATATCAAGCGAAATCAATGTTTTGGTATGGGAAATACCCTTGATTTCATGAGTCATTTTGTTGGCGACAACGTCAGAAAGTTCGCTGTTGCTCTTAACTCTGACCATAACGACCAGGTCGTATTCTCCGGCCACGGTGTAAACTTCAGTTACCCCGTCGAGCGCCATTATTTCCTTGATTACCTTATTCAACATCGGACGTTCAACGTTGACCAAAACAATTCCTGTTACCATCATAATTGTATCCTTCCTGACTTTTTTACAGTCTGTTAATTTTTACCGTTTAAATGGCTTCTTTATGATACAATAATAACCATCGAAAGCATTGCAAATTCAAAAACAGAATAATTCACAGTAAGCGGTGAAAATATAATAATTCTATGGTATTTATGTTTATCTCTGATAAAATTCACATTGACGAATGATATACGTTTCTTCATGTCGGGCTGACTACTAACTGTACAGTAGTTTGCTGTTGCACTGGCTTTTTTAGATTACCTGATTTTTTTCTGTTGAAATGCATTGAATTGTACGTTATCTTTTTTGAGTGTTTATGCCGTAATGTGTCCGATAACTACGAATTTCGTGTAAAGGAATTATGAATGCAAAAGAAATAAAATATGGTATAGCTGGAGCTTTGA
>JBAYVM010000411.1:0-3133 GCA_041674645.1 Victivallaceae bacterium
AGACCGTTTCCCCACCGGTTTAAGGCTGAATCTTGCGTTGCTTAACCAACGAAAACACAAAAGCTAAAGCGCGCCCCCGAGATCTGACACTGCAAAGCTGGAAAAACAAGAAAACCAGCAGACAGTAACCGCGGATAAAATTAACACCCGCGAAAGTCAGGGTAAAATCCATCGTTGATCTGAAATGTTTTTGCTCCGGACGAATCAGCCAAGATGCTGGTTGAAAAATTCTACCGCTTTGTTGCCGCCCCAGCCGTGCCCGCCGGGGAAAAGATCGAGCTCAAGATTTTTTGAAGCGTCAGCCGCCGCGTAGATTCTTCCCAGCTTTTTAAAGCATTCCATTGCCGTATCAACTTTAAAACATGAATCATTAGCGCCAATATCCACCAGTAGCGGACGCGGGGCAAGCAGACCTTGAAGCTCCGGCAGGTCAACCAGTTTGTAAAGTCCGGGAGCTATCTGCATGCCGCAATAGTTTATGTCGCGAATGCCGAAATGCGCCCACAAATCACTGTAACAGATGATTTCCGTCGCTTTGAAACGTTCATCGCATAAACTCATCCACAACGTCATTGTTCCGCCGCCGCTCAGTCCCATGACCCCGAGTTTGTCAGCATCAACCTGCGGCAGCGAACAGATAAAATCTGTAGCGGCTTTGCCGTGTGTAACATTTATGGAAATTGAAGTCATGCCGAGCATCGTGGCGTGCAGATAATAGAGATTGCACCAATCGCGTCCCTGTTGAAAACGGTGATTCGGCTTGTTATTGTCGCCGCGTTCTCCGAATCCAATCCAGTCAATGGCGTAAGTGATGAAGCCGGCTTTTGCCATTTGATGACCATAGTTGTAATTCATCAGGCTGATTTGACTCCGCAACTCCGGCGATGAGTCGTTTCCCATTACCGGTTCTTTGCCGAATGGTCCATGCCCGTGACTGCAAAGAATCGCCGGGCATTTCCTGTTGCTTTGCATATTTTCAGGAAAGGCGATTAACAGAGTTGCGGAAATGTGTTTTGACACGTCAATCAACCATTTTTGTTTGGTCAAACCGTCATGTTCCCACTCTGCCAGCAGTTGCGGGTTGAGCGGAACGCGTTCCGGGCTGTCGCCAATAGTGGCAAGCGCTTTTGGCAGCGCCTCTTTTTTCCATTTGGCAAAGTCGGTTTTATCGTTAAATGCATACTGAGGAACATGTTCAGCGGCCATTTCGATAAACATTCGCTGCGGACTCAAATTTCTGAATGACATAGATTTTTCCTTATTTCATAGATTTCCAATTGCCAGATATTCATTTATAGAAATTTACGATTCCCATATACAATTATTCAATCGTTTTGCGAATTTTATCTTCATACTCCTTTAAGCCAATAATTGTGCCGGATGCTCTGGATTCTTCGGCGGCAAAAACCATCAGATGCCCCTCAAGAGAATCTTTAATTGGGGTCAAAAGCATTGATTTGTCACCGGATTCAATCGCGTCAATAAAGTTGTCCATGATGGCGCGGTCGCCGCCGCCATGTGTGCCGCCGGTGTGTACTTTAATCGTTTCTTCAAATAACGGTTCAAATGAGTGAACCTTTATCGCATTGCTGAGTCCGTCATACTCGATTTCACCGTTGGTCATGCTGATTTTGGTCATGCGTCGTTCGGTGCCGTTATGACCGCACATTGTAAATGACACATGGACGCCGCCTTCAAACTCAATCTGCACTGTCTGATTGTCCACCACGTCGTTGTCTGTCTGGAAAACGCATCTGCCGAAGCGGTTTTTCTTCAACAGTTCCAGTAGCTGGTCTTTGTCTTTAATCACTCCCATCTGCCGTAGATAAGCCGGATCGGTATCCGGTTCAAAATACAGTTTCAAGACATGATATGGACAGGTATGATAATGTTTGCAGCCGTCCAGGCAGAACTTGGGCGCACCAGCCGGACAGTTTTCTTTACGGAAATGTTTGAGAGAACCGAAAGAGGCGATTTTTTGGGCTTTTCCGCTAATCAGATAGGACAGCAGATCCATATCGTGACAGGATTTTGCCAGCAGCATCGGCGTAAGCCGCGATGAATTGAATAATCCGCGGACAAAAGAGTGCGCCATGTGCGAGTAAGATAAATTTTCGCTGTGCTGAAAGCAAACAATCTCTCCATATTTTCCTGAATCAATCAGATTTTTTATTGTCCGGTAAATGGGGGTAAGCCGCATCTGGTGGCAGACAATCAGAATGCCTTCATAATTTCTAGTAGCATCATACAGCTTAATCAGCTCGGCGGCATTGGTACATAACGGTTTTTCCACCAGAATATGATAACCCTTTGCCATCGCTTTGAGTACCGGCTGCATCCGCTCATCCTCAAGCGTGGCAATCACTACGCCTTCAACGTCTTTGAGATTCGCATTGAAGAAGTCTTCATAGCGGGCAAATACCCGGTCAGCCGGAATATTATGATTTGCTACGAAAAAAGCGCGTTTTTCGCTGTCCGGCTCGACCACGGCGGTAAATTTCGCCCGATGTGGCATTTCCTGCGCATATTTTCCGAAAATTCCCTGACCGCGATTACCGGCGCCAATCAAAGCGAGATTAATTTGCCTACTCATTTTTTTGTTCCTTGAAAATTTATGGTTATTTGCATCTTTGTTATCAATACCGTTCCGCCGTTGCTCTCTTGACTTTCCTATTTTAAACTTATTCACTGATTGATAAAGTTGAACCCGCTCTTAAAAATCAATTTGACTGGAGTTGTTACCTCGCCTTTGATTATTTTTACCAGTTCGCTCACTCCAACGGATCCGAATTGCCGACCAGTTCCGTTCAAGGTTACTGTAATCAGTTCAGGATATAGTACCGTATCAGCATCTGAAACCGTGGTGATTATTTTAGGCTCCGCAATCCCGGACAGATGATGCTTGAAAATATATTTCGCCACTCCCGGATAAGCCTGTTCCGTAACAAAGACAAAATCCGGACAAGATGAACACTTTTCCATCAAGAAAGCATATCCGTCATAACCGTTCTCCGCCTCGTCGTAAACTATGAAATCTGCGATAAAAGGCTTGCCCAAACGTTTTAAGCCTGATTCTATGCCCGCCACCAGTTGCCGGTTCGAGTACAGAGCGGCTGCGCTCAATATTGCCCCG
>JBAYVM010000412.1:0-3130 GCA_041674645.1 Victivallaceae bacterium
AACAAAAATCAATGGCGTGTCTTGCTTTTCCCTTTTGTAAGAGTAAACGCACAATACCTCCGTTCAAATCTGGAAGTTGTGCGTTTACTTTTTCAATTGACCCAAAAAGGCAAAGCCGCCGGCGTCAAATGTCGTAAGATGCAACTGGGCGAATTTGACCGTTCCGGCCGAAGACGCGCTGACGATTCCGGAACTGGAGAGTTCACGCTTGAGGCCGATCAAGTAATTGCCGGCATCAGCCAGACATCAAATGCCGGCGAGATTCTTGCCGGTATTGATATTGAACTGAGCTCTGTTAATTACGTCAAGTCCAATCCGCTGACAGGCCAGACTTCAGTCGAGTGGATTTTCGCTGGTGGAGATGTTGTTACCGGACCATGGTCGGTGATTGAAGCGGTCGCCGCCGGAGAAAAAGCGGCTGCCGGTATTGACAAGCTGCTTACTGGCGAAGACCATGCATTCTGGCGGGAAGAAAAAACGCTGGATACCTATTTCGATCCGGATGCCGATCCGGTGCCGTACCCACGCGAAAAGCAACCTTTAATTTCGGTTGAACGGCGTAAAAATAATTTTGACGAAGTTGAACAGTCATGGAGTGAGGCCGTCGCGGTAAGACAGGCGAAACGTTGTTTGCGTTGTGATTACGGCAAGAAACCATCACACGTTTAAACGTTCCGGAGCACGGGAAAATAATAAATCAGCAGAGGAATTGAACAATGCCGAAAATTACTATAAATAATGTGCCGGTTGAAGTTGATGAAGGTACCACCATACTCCAGGCGGCAAGAAAAATTGATATAAAAATCCCTACTCTCTGTTACATGCAAGGCTTTGAGCCGACTGGAGCCTGCCGGGTATGCCTGGTGGAAGTGGAAGGAATGCGTGACCCGGTAACTTCATGTTCGATGCCGGTGGCGGAAGGAATGAAGATTCACACCAACAACCGGATGGTCAGAGAGGCCAGAAAAGCGGTTGTGGAACTCATTCTGTCTGAACACCAGGGGGATTGCCAGACTTGTGAACGCGGCGAAGACTGCGAACTCCAAAGTCTGGCGTCAGAGTTGGGGTTGAAAGAGATACATTACAAAGGCGAGAAAGCCAAAAAGATGGTCGATGTCAGCACTCCGGCGCTGGTCAGAGATTCATCCAAGTGCATTTCCTGCCGCCGTTGCGTTACCGTTTGCAACCAAATTCAAGGCATCGGTTCCATTTTTCCACAGGGACGTGGCTTTAAATCATATATCGGTCCGGCATTTGCCAGCGGACTGAATTCCGTAACCTGCGTTCAGTGCGGGCAATGTTCAGCTATTTGCCCGGTCGGAGCCATCACGGAAAAAGACCAGGTGGATGAAGTATGGCAGATGATTGATAATCCAAACAAGTTTGTAGTTGTCGAAACTGCTCCGGCAATCCGTGCGGCGCTCGGCGAATGTTTTGATTATCCGCCTGGCACTCTGGTTACCGGAAAAATGACCACCGCCTTGAAAAAAATGGGTTTCGACGCGGTATTTGACACCAATTTTGCCGCCGACTTGACGATTATTGAGGAAGGCAACGAACTGCTCACCCGCCTGAAAAAAGCGCTGGTGGACAAAGACAAGACAGTCGCGCTTCCAATGTTCACCAGTTGTTCTCCAGGCTGGATTAATTATGTCGAGTCATTCTTTCCTGACATTATTCCGAACATTTCCACCTGCAAATCTCCGCAGCAGATGTTCGGCGCTGTAGCTAAAACCTATTATGCCAAAAAAATCGGCAAAAAGCCGGAGGATATTATTGTTGTATCCATAATGCCGTGCACCGCCAAAAAATATGAAGCTCAGCGTCCGGAGATGAACAGTAGCGGCTTTCGGGATGTTGACATCGTGCTTACCACCCGTGAATTGGGCAGAATGATTAAACAGGGCGGTCTGGATTTTCAACTACTGGAAGACAGTGAAATGGATTCTCCGCTGGGAATCTCCTCTGGCGCGGCCGACATTTTCGGCAATACTGGCGGCGTAATGGAAGCCGCGCTCCGTACCGTGTATGAATTGGTTACCGGAAAAGAATTTCCGTTCCCGAAACTGCATGTCGCTCCGATTGCCGGACTCGAAGGTGTCAAGGAAGCCGCAATTACCATTACCGAAACCGTTCCCGCCTGGTCTTTCCTGAAAGGCGTTGAAGTAAAAGTAGCTGTGGCTCATGGTCTTAGTAATGCCAAAAAACTGATTGAAAAAATTAAGGCCGGCGAAGCCAGCTACCACTTTATTGAGGTAATGTGCTGTCCAGGCGGATGCATTGGCGGCGGCGGCCAACCACGCTTCACTACCGATGAGGTCAGAATGGCCAGAATTGGCGCCTTGTACAAAGAAGACGAAGGCAAGAAATTACGCAAGTCACATGAAAATCCGGACATCAAAAAAATCTACGAGGAGTTTTTGAAAGAACCTTTGGGCGAAAAATCCCACAAGCTTTTACATACTCATTATCATTTAAAAGAACGGGTGTAAACAGAATCGGACACTTGTCCGGCGGTGCGGCGTTCCGGAAACATTCCGGCGCCGCTCAATCTGTACCTATGAAGTTATCCCTTAGTTTCGAAATGGATACGACCATGAGCAAGCGTTCTGTAATCGTCCTGAAAGCTGTTGATGACGGCTGGCTGGAAATAGAAATGATACCGCTGCAGGAAGCGGAGAAAGTTGTTTTTAAACTCCCCTCCGAATCCTGTGAACCGCTCATTGACTTAACTGACTCACTGTTGAAAATAAATGCTCTTTACCGTGAAGATGGTGGGCTGCCTGAACAGACAAAAGGAGTTTATACTTTCTGGGAGGCGAATCCACGAATGTACACCTGCGCGTTCATTCCCAAAGACCAGCGGCAAATAGGAATTGAGTTGAGCTGTTGCTCTGATATGTACGCCGGAATTCACACTCATGACGACACTAAACTGAATACCGATGTCAAACTGGACATTCTGCTCAACAATTTTTATGAAGAAATGAAATCATTGCTTTTGCGTTATGGCTTCACCGGTTATTACGAAAACTGGGGAAAAGATTTCCCGCTCTCGATTTTTCTCAAACTGCACACGCTGGTCAAAGACAACAAACTGATTAAACATGATTTATATTCGGAACTGGAA
>JBAYVM010000413.1:0-3120 GCA_041674645.1 Victivallaceae bacterium
ATATGAATGTGATAATGACTGAATCCGGGCGTTTTGTTGAAGTTCAGGGAACAGCGGAAAAAGAACCTTTTTCCAGAAAACAACTTGATCAGCTGTTGGAACTGGCGGAAAACGGTCTGGGAAAAATATTCGAAATTCAGCGTAAAATAGTTAATGATAATGCAGATAAAGCCGGAACAGACAACAAGCCTGCGGCCAAGCGGACAAAGCCCGGCAAAGAGTTGGGCAGTCTTGGCGATGTCCTGGGCAGCGTCAAGTTATAGTAATCCGGCAACAAGGGGGAAATAGTTATGGCGGAATATCAAGTAATTGCCAGAAAATGGCGTCCCCAGCGTTTTGCGGATGTGGTTGGACAAGAACATATTATCACGACGTTGAAAAACGCGATTCGTCAACGCCGCACGGCTCACGCTTATTTGTTTGTCGGCCCGCGCGGCATCGGCAAAACCACTACCGCCCGTATCTTTGCCAAAGCCTTGAACTGTGAATCTCCGCTTGATGGCGAACCCTGCTGCAAATGTAATTCATGTTTGAGTATTGCTGATGAAAGCAATATGGACGTGATTGAAATTGACGCCGCCAGCCAGAATTCGGTTGATAATATTCGAGATCTGCGCGATGAAGTAATGCATGTGCCAATCAACAGCCGTTACAAAATATATATCATTGACGAAGTCCACATGTTATCCAAACAGGCGTGGAATGCGTTGCTGAAAACGGTTGAAGAGCCGCCGCCGCACGCTAAATTTATTTTCGCTACCACTGAAGTTCACATGGTGCTGGCGACGATTATTTCACGTTGCCAACGATTTGATTTGCAGCCGATTCCGTCGCGAATGATTTCAGAACGGCTGACAAAAATAGCTGAAGCGGAAAATGTTCGCATTTCCAAAGAGGCAATAGGCGCCATCGCCCGGGCGGCTGACGGCGGCATGCGCGACGCGCAGTCGCTGCTGGATCAGATGATTGCGTTTTTCGGCAGCGATGACAATGAAATTTCCGAAGATCAGGTCTTGTCGCTGTTCGGACTGTCCGCGGCGGAAGAAATTGAAGCTTTGATTTCGGCGATGTTGAATAATGACAAAGGCGGCGCCGTTGCCGCAGTTTATACCTTGGCCTGCAAAGGCAAAAACCTGGAAACGCTGTTCAGTGATATTCTTAACTGGTTGCGCGGGGTTCAACTCTGCTTTCTGTTGTCCAATCCGGAAATTGTGCTGGAATCAGACCCGGAAACTGTAAGCAAATTTAAACAGTTAGGCGTGAACGTCAATCCGGAAATCGTTCAAATACTGCTGGAAAACCTTTCTCCAGTCGGCCGCGTTCTGCACGATGCGCTGAACAAACAGGTTTTCCTCGAAACCATTATTCTGAAAGCCATGCGTGACGCTCACAGCATTAAAATTGAACAGTTACTGGCCCGGTTAAACAGCTTGAGAAAAGCCGGAGATTTGGCATTTTTAGATAAAGTTCCCTCCGTTGCGGCGCTTCCTGCGACTCCGCCGGTAAAAACCGTAATTCCTGTTGTCGTGGAAGCTCCAGCTGTTCCCGCAACCCCAATAACTCCGCCGCCGGAACCACCGGCAAAAATAGAAAAAGTTGAAATCCCTGAACCGGTGATTGAACCGGCGCCGCAGGTTGAACCTGAACGCTGTGAAGAGCTTCCGGCGGAACCGGCAGTTGAGCTTGAACATTTGGAAGAACTTCCATCCGGAGCGGCAGAAGAATGCTCCACATCCGAAGTTGCGGAAGAATATAGCAATGATGGTCCGGAAACCTCTGAAAACGATTATCTGGCAATGGAGAATCTTGCAGAAGAGCCTGATCTCGAAGAAGTTCTTGAACCGCAGCCGGAAATAGAGTCGACCGCCGACGAAATACAGGAAGCGGATGCGTTGTCGGCCGAAGAACAGTACGACGAGATTTCTGCGGAAGAGCCGGTGAAAATTGATTCTGCAGACCCTGCGTGTTTGTGGCATCAGTTAATTGAACGGATTCAAAAAGTAACCAGCATTGATCCGATGTTGAAAAGTTATATGAGTGAAGGAACTCCGGAAAGCTATGCCGGTTCTGTCCTTACTGTCGGCTTTGACGATGAGTTTGACAACGCACATTTTGAAGCAATAACTCATGCATTGCCGGTAATGTATAAATTATTGCAGACGCTTACTGGCGACTGGACAAGCACCGTCAGCCTGATTCATCATGAGGGCATTCGGAGTTTGCATCAGGAAGAAGCGTCCCAGAAAAATGTTAAGAAAAGCATTATCGGTGATACGGTGGCGTTCGAACAGGTTAGAAATAAAGAAATCGTCAAGCTGGCGGTTGACTTGTTTGAAGGTGAAATTGTCGATATTCATGGCTGATTAAAAGTTTTGTAATGAACAAAAATTAAAATAAAATAAACACGATGAAGGAAAATTAAAAATGTTTGGAAATCTGGCGGAAATGGCTGGCTTGATGAAAAAAGCTAAAGACATTCAGAAAAATATGAAAGGTATGAAAGAAGAACTCGCGCAAGCTGAAATTACCGGCTGTTCGCCTTGCAACAAAGTAAAAGTCGTACTCAGCGGCGACTTTATTGTAAAAAAACTCAGCATTGCTCCGGATTGCGTTTCGGATGTTGCCGCACTGGAAAATCTGATTACAGCCGCAGTCAACAATGCTCTGGAAACCACCAAAAAAGATGCCCTGGAAAAAATTACCGGTCTTACCGGAGGAATTAATATCCCGGGCCTTTTCTAAACCGGCAACAAAACGATTCCCGCTGTAGCGGGCAATATTGGTGTAGCGCCCTCGCTCTGCGAGGTGATTGGTGTAGCACCCTCGCTCTGCGAGGTGATTGGTGTAGCGCCCTCGCTCTGCGAGGATATTGGTGTAGCACCCTCGCTCTGCGAGGATATTGGTGTAGCGCCCTCGCTCTGCGAGGTGATTTTCCGGAAAGACATGGTGTCCGAGACGGACGCGGCTACACCGGAAAATTAAGATTGGCGTCCGAGACGGACGCGGCTACACCGGACGGTTGTCCGGAAAACGTATATCCCTCGCTCTGCGAGGTGATTGGTGTAGCGCCCTCGCTCTGCGAGGTGATTGGTGTAGCGCCCTCGCTCTGCGAGGTGATTG
>JBAYVM010000414.1:0-3118 GCA_041674645.1 Victivallaceae bacterium
AAGGAACTGGCATCGCTGTGCGCTTTCGGTTGCGGATTAGGCGCTGTGCTCGGTGGTCCGGCAGCAATCTGTCGCGCCATATTGCTCGGGCTGGCGTTATTTGCGGTCATTCCGGTCATAGAAAAACTCAACCGCCTTTTACCGAAATTCTGCATCTTGCAAGCGGGAATAATCGGAGCATGCGCGGGATTGGGTGCCGGTTGCCTGATGGCATTATTGAATCATCCATTAACAACGCTGGACATGAATTTATACGAAACCACACCTCAAACACTGATTATTTTTTCAGGATTATACGGATTACTGGTACACGTTGCGTTCAAAGCCACTGAAAAATGTCACATTGCAGTCAGGTTCCTGTCGGTATTGCTCGCCATGTGTTTTACCTTCATTCTCAGATTCCATCCGCTGGTATTCCAAACTGCTCAGCCTTTAGCTATTTTACAGGTCATCGCGGCTTCAGTGCCGAGTTGCATTTTTATTGCTCTGTTCTGGTGGTTGCCGGCGGAAAAACTGAAATTTTTATACCGCCCCGACCTCGCAGATACAGACAACGGTTTTCGCGCAAAATGGCTGAACAAAATTAATATGATTTCGGTAAGCATCAGCATACCATTAGGCTTGATAATGATGAGCTTTGCCATAAGCTACAACACCATTCAATTCAAAATAGAAAATTCCAACGACGCGTTAAAAAAATCTCTCACGGGAAAAATTTTTACAGAAAGCTACATTTACGACTGTCAGACAAACAAAGAAACAGGCTATCAACCTCCAGTTTCAGATTTCATTAAATACTGTCAGGCATTTGATTTCAAAGACAATATTATATGTATTTCAAGGAATGAATATAAGGATAAATGCACCAATGTTATTTTTACAGACGCAACCCAAAAACAGGTAAAAATAGATGCGGGATTTGTATATATCAGTATTTCTCCGAACAACAAAGAACTGGCGGGAATGACTGAAGACGGCAATATATTTATCTATGAAATCAATACCGGCAAACGCTTAAAAGAACTTTCCGGAAAATATGCTGACAGCTTGTGCTGGTCGCCGGACGGTGGAAAAATATTTACGGTTTCTGCTAACAAAAAACCGGAAATATGCCGGATTGATATTGCGTCGGGTTCAGTTGAAACGCTATTTTACGGCGACATGCCGAGACTGATTCAATGCTCCGGGGCAATAGCTTACAGAGATAAAAACTCCATTAAAATTTTCTCCCCTGGATCAGGAAAGATTATCACGGCGTGGGATAATATACCTCACAAGTTTGAAGGTTTTAATATATCTCCTTGCGGCAAATACTTGATTTACTTAAAGAATATGGTAAATCCGTTTGCCTATCCATCTTTATTTCTGACGGTAAAACCAATTTACGAACCTGTTCCAGGTACAATTTTAGGTATAACACACAGAATAGTAAGGAAAAACTCACTATCAATTGCCTGGCAGAAGAGTCCATCAGCGCCTCCTGAAAAAACGGAGAATGCCGCTCCGGCATTGAAACTTAAATGAACAAATATTTGGATTGCTTGCGATTGAATCTGCGAATGGGAAAATTGGCGTTAAGCAATCGCTGGCTCGGTCAAAATGACTACGCGGCAAGTTACGACCGGCTGGCTTCAAGCTATGACCGGGAATGGCTGGCGCAGTTACAACCTGTCACCGACCGCGTGCTGAAACATTTGCCGGAATCAAAAACTGATTGTATTGTTGACCTGGGTTGCGGCACCGGCTATACAACGGCGATTCTTCAAGAAAAATACCAGCTGGCAAGTACCACCGGAGTAGATATTTCCCGAGAAATGCTGAATGCGGCAAAGACAAAATGTCCGAAAACGGAATTCAAACAAAATGATTTGCTGGAATTTCTGAAGGAACAGACAGGAGAAAATATTGATTTGATTGTTTCCACCTGGGCAATCGGCTACTCCAAACCAGCGGCGGTGATTGCCGAATGCGCCAGAACGCTCCGTGCGGGAGGAACTTTCGGTTTTGTGGTGAATTATTTTGACACATTGAAACCGGTGTTTAATGCGTTCCGCTGTTGTATGCTGCGTTATCCGGAACGAATTAATCTGGCTCTGTGGCCGCGTTTTCCGAAAAACCGCCAAGAACTTGAAACTCTATTAATCAACAACAGATTCAAACCGTTGTGGACAGAAGAAGGCAGTATTCCTATTTTGCCTCCTGACGGAAGTCATATCAGGCTGGAATGGTTGTTGCAAACCGGCGTGCTGGCCGGCTTCGATCAAGTTATGCCGTTACATGGTGACCTGGAACTGTCAAAACTGTTCAACCAATCTCTGGCGGAACAAACAGAGCAAATATGCCATCATTATTATGCCGGAATATTTATCAAAAAGGAGCGTTGAAAAGATAATGATACACCAGGCCTGGAAATTATTACGCATTTTGTTTAATCCGAAAATAACTCTTCTGCCGCTCAATGTCACAAGAGAATTGAGGAAGCGCGGCATAAAACGACTTCCGGACAAACTTTACAGTAAACTTGAAGACGGTCACACCAAACTGCAAATGTTTAAATTAGTCAGAAAGTGGCTGGGCGGTGAACTTCTCAGTCGTCATAAAGGTCAGTGGGTGCTTAATTCCTTTCTGCCGCCTTTTCCCGGAAAGTCTTACAACCGCATGTTCGAAAATCTGCTTTCCGGACGCAGGTTAAGTCCAGTTTCGGCATTTATGGCAGTAACTGCAAAATGTCCGTTTTCGTGTCAACATTGTAGTTTACAGAAAAGACATCAAGGCAGCATTAACCCCGATTACTGGCTGGACGCCATTAAACAGTTGCACCAGCTTGGAACCAGTATTTTCGGCTTTACCGGTGGCGAACCGTTGCTGCGGGAAGAACTGCCGGAATTAATCAAGGCTGCGGCTGACGGCGGCGGAACGACTATTGTTTTCAGTTCAGGTCATGGATTCAATCAAGAGATGGCTGAAAAGTTAAAAAAAAACGGACTGTGGGGATTTTGTGTCAGTCTGGATTCTCTTGATGAAAGCGAAACCGGCAATATTCGCGGCAAAGCAAACGCTTTGCCGACAGCTCTGGAAGCTATCCGGATTGCGGTTAAAAATGGATTTTATACCATGA
>JBAYVM010000415.1:0-3104 GCA_041674645.1 Victivallaceae bacterium
AGAACTTTAGAACTTTAGAACTTTAGAACTTTAGAACTTTAGAACTTTAGAACTTTAGAACTTTAGAACTTTAGAACTTTAGAACTTTAGAACTTTAGAACTTCCCATTTCCTGAATTCTGACTACTTTTGCGATTGGCTAATGTTTTTTATGTTTGCGCAATATCTGCGGGGTGTTATATTTCTTTTTGAAAAAGCAAAATTTCAGTTTAAGCGAGGAAACAGATGAAAAAGAAACGAAGGAAAGCGCGCCGTGCGTCAAAAGGCAAAATATCCGTTCCGCACATGTGTTTGGTGAGCTATAATATCAGTGATGAACCATTGCCAAGGGAAAAATATCCAGCAGAAATTGATGCGCAAATGGAAGAACTTTACAATCTGACTTATGACAATCCGAAAAAGGCCATTCTGCGGTTGCTGGAATTGAAAACTGCATATCCGCAAATACCTGAACTCTATAACTGGCTGGCGGCTTCACAGGTAAAAACCGGAGATTTTTCCGCCGCCGAAATAACCATCAAAGAGAATTACGAAAAGAATCCTGATTATTTGTTTGCCAAGCTGAATTATGCTGATTGGTGCTTGCATCATGGAAGAATAGAGGAAATTCCGGGCATTTTCAACAACAAATTAGAGTTATCCTGGCTCTATCCGGAACGAGATACTTTTCACATTTCTGAAGTAGTTGGTTTCTCCGGAATTATGGCGATGTATTATTATGATAAAGGCGAAAAAGATGTGGCTGTAACATACTATGAATTTTTACTAAAGATTGCTCCTGATCATGAGTCAATTGGACGCATAAAGCGCAGGATTGGTTTAGGCCCAGTTTCATTGCTGGCCAGGTTGAGAAAAAAAGTTGAAATATTTGTCAAAAAACAAAGGAAGGTGAAAAATGCCGATTAAGCATGTCAATAGAAAAGGTCAGTCATTCTATCTTCATTGTGGATCCACTAAAACCGGTAAACCCAAATATTTCTTTTCCATGAAGGATCCTGACACGGCAATTGATGCAATCCCGGATGGCTTTGAAATTTACGAGAATCCCAACGGTCAAGTCTTCTTGAGAAAAATTCAGGAAAAAGTCATCACCGATGAAGAAATTGCTTTGGTGGAGCGGGGAATAAAGAAGTTTTCCAAATTGAAATATTTTCAGGTTGAAGCAAAAAAAGAAGCAATCATTATTCATCTTCCCAACCAGAATGTTGATGGATTAGCTGATTTTTTAAAAGTTTTTGGCAAGGCTGACAAAAATTATTTTGATAAATTAATCAGCTATTCGCCAATGTTAAAATTTGTGCTGGTGAATGAGCGGGAGAGAATATTCTGCGCACAAAGGTTCTGTTTTCTGGGTTCCATTGATGATTGGGTTGATATCGGAAAATGGAATACATTGGGCAATCTGGTCAAGGAATACGCAAAACATCTGGGGCAGGAATCGTATTACTCGCTGATGTGAAATTACCTGAACGCTTGTTTTTTGCGCTTTTGCCCCACTTTGCGTTTAATGTTGTTTGTTTTTTAGACTTCGCAGGCCAACCCGCCCAAGGCGGACAAGCCATCCAGCTGCGGACAAGAGACGCTTCGCGTCAAAGAAGTGTCGGCAGCGCGACACCCAGAAAAACTTTCATTTCCTTCATGTTCCTCATGGTAAACTTTCCCATTTTCGCACCTTTTATGGTTCAGAGCTCACTACTTGAGCGGGAGCGTGGATTTAATTGGACGGCGGCTTTTTCTTGATTCTCAACTTCCTTTTTTCCTGCGCAAAGCATTCCTGTGAGCTTGTGAACGTTCCTGACGGAAGCGTATAAGTTGCAGCGCGAGACTAAAAAACGGCATTAAACTGAACACTTTTACTGAGCTCTACTGGTTAATGTATTAGAAATCCCGGTGAAGCCGGTTAACTTGATTTTTTAGGTTTGCGATTGAATCCGACGGAAAACGGAATTATGGTATCGGCTGTACAAATAAAAGAACGGAGCTTTGATGAATTTACTTTTTATTGGTGATATTGTCGGAAAAGGTGGACGCGCGGCGGTGAAAGAACTGGCGCCGGAATTGCGGCGTGAATTCAATTGCAGTTTTTGCATTGCCAACGCGGAAAATGTTGCCGCCGGTTCCGGCATGACTGCCAAATGTATTGGCGACATGGCTGATTGCGTCAATGTTTTCACTTCCGGCGACCATATCTGGGATCAGAAAAGTTTTGAAGCTGAAATAAAAATGATGGATAATGTGTTGCGACCGGCCAATTTGAGCAACGCTCAGCCGGGGCGCGGCTGGAAAGTTTTCCGCAATCCCGGCGGCGGCGAAATCGCGGTCATCAATCTGTTGGGCAAAGTATTCGTCAAAGAAAGCGCCTACTGTCCATTTGAAACGGTGGAAAATATTCTCAAACAGATTCCTGCTACGGTCAAATGTATTATTGTCGATTTTCACGCCGAGGCGACGAGCGAAAAAATTGCCATGGGATATTTTTTGGAAGGCAAAGTTACCGCAGTGCTTGGCACTCATACACATGTTCAGACGGCCGACGCTAAAATTTTGCCGGGCGGCACCGCATATATTACCGACGCCGGAATGACCGGCGCTGAACGTTCCGTGCTGGGGCGCGATATTGCGGCGGTAGTGGATAAATTCCGCACTGGCATGCCCAGACGTTTTCTGGTGGTGGAAACGGGCATCCGGCTGGATGGCGTGGTGATTTCTTATGATGTAAACACGGGCCGCGCGACGGCGATAAAGAATTTTTCAAGAATGTCAACTATTTAAAACGGAGAGTTATAATTTATGGACAAAATACTTCCTGAGGTAGATTTTGAGCGGTTGGATATTTTAATCACGCTGGCGCTGGAGGAGGACTTGGGCAAAGTCGGAGACACTACCAGCAATGCAGTCATCCCGAAAAAAACTAAAGCTGTTGCGGAATTGCGCTGCAAAGAGGATTGCGTCTGCGCCGGATTGGATGTGGCTAAAAGAGTTTTTAAAACGCTTGATCCGGTGGCAATCTGGAAACCTTTAGTCAAAGATGGAGATTTTTGCAAAACCGGCACTGTGCTGGCGGAAGTTTCCGGTAAGGCCCGCGCGTTGTTGACTGCGGAACGC
>JBAYVM010000416.1:0-3099 GCA_041674645.1 Victivallaceae bacterium
ATTATTATGCCGATGCGGATGTCGTGGCCTCTTACCCCAATATTTATACCGGACTGAGTTTTCTTCCCGGCTCACAAGTTACCTGCTTCCGTTCATATCCCGCCCTCTATAACAACCGGACAAACGGCGGAGCGGCAAAAATCAATCTGAATACCGAAAAAATTACTGACTTCAGCAAGGACGACGGCAGTGACATAAAATTCCGGCATATGACGTGTGTTGCCTACGACCCGGAAAATAACTGGATGTGGTGCGGTACAGGGCAGAATCAGCAGGATGTAGTCAAAAATTTTGGCGACAACCGGGTAAGCGACGAAACGCATCACAAATACGAATCAAGACGCGGCGGCGGCATTGCCGTGCTCAACGCTGACACCGGCAATTTTATTAATCATTTCACGTCAGAGAACAGTGAATTACTGAACAATCGGGTTACTTCCATTGTATATGACAAATACGCTAAATATCTTTGGATTGCGCATTACAACGGCATTCAATATTATGATATTGCCAATAAGACCTGGCATGAAATTCCTGAATTGAGGAATGATTTTGCGGCGTCCTGCAATATTTATGTTGATCCTTACGATACGGACAAGGTTTACTTTTCGTTTTATTCAGGTACGGGTAATTATTCTAAAGTCTCCTCGCAAATTTATAAAGCTGATACTGACATTTTTGAATACAGCAAAAACAGTCGTCGCTTAATTTCCTACACGATAGATTCCACAGTGAAGGGCGTATTTCCGCTCATGGCGAAAACTTCCGCTGAAAACCTCTGGGTGATTAAAGGCAAATATCTTATCAAGTATAATTTGTCTTTACGGCAGAAAACCGCTTCCATTTCACTTCAAAATTTAATTCCTGAATTCAAAAATCATTCTGAAAATACCACACTTTCCTTTGAATACCCGCGTTGTATTACCGCTCTTAATACATCTGAAGAAGAAAAATATGTTCTCGTCGGCATCTCATGCGACATAGAAACCAATAATTCAGGAACTCACACCTGGAACCGGAAAAATTATTTGCTCCGCATTTCCAATCAGGATATCACCAACGTTGACGCGCTGACCAGCAATGACTGGAATGAGCTTAATACCAACGCCAAATCATCTTTTACTTTCCGGTCGCTAATGGAATATCCGAAAAATAGCGGTACGCTCTACGCCGCTTTTTCCAGTATTGGCAATAAGTCGATAATTACAAAATCTATTGACGGCAAAGGCAGCTCATGGACAAAAATTCCATTGTCTGCCAGTATAAACTGTTTAAAAGGAATGGATATTGCCAATGATATTTGTTATGTTGTCCGCGGCTATGAAAACGGCCAGGAAAACCTTTCAGACTTTGTCGCTTTCGGCGCTTGCTCATTCGGCGGCGGACTTTCACATGACAACTTGCTCTACAATCCCGCTTACAGTTCAGGACTGCATCATAGCTCAGATTTTTATCCGCTGGTTCCAACCAAAACCGCCACGCCGTATGCTTCCAGCCTTTACAGTTGGAATACCAATCCCGCCGCCTACAAAAACGGAGACACTCAGCAAACGCCGATGATGTTCATGATGCTCAATGGCTACAATACCGCCGAATCGCGCTTTGGCGTATTCAAACAATACCCCGGAACCGGCTATAACGGCTGGGAAGGACACATGCTGGTATTTGAACCCAAATGTGCGCCTTTCGCTCCACGCGTGGATGAAGAAAATACCCGTTTCATTTACAAGAACGGTGAAATTGAAATTATGCTGCGCAGCCCCGGGCTGCCGCCGCATCTTGATGGATTTATCCCCGAGACAATCAACTCAAGCACCGTGCAAGTTGTAAACAACAGAAACGGCGCACCGGTGACGCTTACAGAAATAAGTTATAACGAAAATGCCAAAAGTATTGTTCTGACGGGAGAGTTTAATATGCCGGACAAATATTCTGTTACGCTAAAATGCGGCATCAATGGCATAAAAAATATCAAAGGCGCAAGTTTAACCAATACTCGCGCTGACGAATACAAAGATGAAATAACTTATGTGTTCGGTGAAAATAACTTTACGTTCAGCGATTTGAGCGTAACCGAACTTTCTTGTTCTCCTGAAGCTCCAGCAGTAAATCAACCGTTGAATTTGACTTTTAAAATTGCCAACACCGGTAACTTTATCGCTGACGCCGGAGTTTCTTCCGACCAAAAAACAAGCGTTTATCTCGATGGCAACAGAATTGGCGACTTAAATTACGACGAAATCGCGCCCGGAGCCTCAATAACCATGCATTTTACAATTCCTCCAGATAAAATCACCGGCCCCAATCACACCGTTAGAGTTACGGCTGACACTGACAACGTAATTAATGAACATTGTGAAACAAATAATTCTCTGGAGAAAAATATTGTTTTCAAAGTAAATCCGGCAGATGTCAGCATAAAAGATATTTGGACATGGCCGGCGAATCCAGTTGCCGGTCAACCGCTCTATGTGTTCTTTTCAGTCAAAAATCTAAGTGAAAATAGCGCCGCAGCTTCAGTTGCTGAAGTTAGTATTGACAGCTCATTTGCCGGCCTTCTACAATGTGACAATATTGCCGGTGGCGAAACACACGTAAAAATGTTGCAGATTAACGGCAAGTATATAATCAGTGGCAGACATAAAATTAAAGTCACCGCCGACGCCGGAAATTCCGTCATGGAAAGTAATGAAAAGAATAACGTCCGGGAAGAAAATATTAATATCGCCGATGGCTCGCCGGATTTGGCTGCTAAAGATATGTTCACCTTGCCCGAAAAACCAGCCGCCGGACAAACCTTGTTTGTTTTCTTTAGAATAGACAATATCGGCAGCCTGCCAGCCGGAACCACCTCCGCTAATATTTACCTTGACGGACAAGCAATAGGTAAAATCAAATGCGCGGCGACTCCAATTGGCGCCAGCCAAAATCAAATGTTCGCGATCGATGGCAAATTCATAACGAGCGGCAGGCATCAGATAAAAATAACCGCTGACACCGGTAATCTTATCGCCGAAAGAGATGAAATGAACAACACCATGGCGAAAGAGTTCAATGTACCGGCAGTAAAACCTGATTTGAGCGTGCAGAATATCTGGC
>JBAYVM010000417.1:0-3090 GCA_041674645.1 Victivallaceae bacterium
AACGCGAACTGGCGTTGTTCAAGATTAGAGCTGAAACTCCAGACAGACAATCACAGGTTATTCAACTGGTGGAAATATTTAAAGGTAAAATCGTTTCGGTTCAGAAAAATGAATTCGGAATCGAAATTGCCGGTAGCGCGGACAAAATTGACAATTTCATGAAAATGGTCGAGGAATTTGGAATTCTTGAAATGGCGCGTTCAGGCAGAGTTGCAATATCCAGAGATTCCGGCGAGGTTCAGGTTATCGGATAATTTTAAAGGTGTCAGCATGGCTATTGACCGTGAACAGGAAGCGCTGGAAAAGATTAAACAAATTGCCGCAGAGGCCGGGGCGGATTACCCGTACTGGAACCGCGGCATTAAATTTGGTATCGCTGGCGGAATGTTCTTTTTGTGCGCGGGAATAGCTTTTTCAGCCGTCGGCAGCAAATGGATGAATCCCGCTGGAGTCGCGATTGGCGCATTTGTCGCCGGCTTTATCCTGCTCGGCAGCATCGGCGCGTTTCGCCCGGACAAAAATCAGACGCTTTCCGGTAAACGATGAATGATAAGACCGTTATAGTTTCTTTTTCACTCGGAACCATTCTTCTGGAACATTTTCCCGCCCACAAAATGCCGCTGGAAATTCTTTCCCTGATAAAATATGATGACCGGGTCCGGCAGTTCCGTGCCATGGCTTATCATTACGCTCCGTTGATTCTGGCGTTGAAAGCGCAAGGTATTCCATTTGAAGACAAAGCCAGAAAATTTGCTCCGCTGGACTTGCAACTAAAAACCAATTTACAGCCGCGAGCGCATCAGCTTGAGGCGTTTCAAGCCTGGAAAAACGCTGACTGTCGCGCGGTCGCTGCCCTGCCGACCGGTTCTGGAAAAACTTTTCTGGCGGTGATGGCGATGAATTATCTGAAACGTCCGGCGCTGATAGTTGTTCCAACTATTGACCTGCTTCAACAATGGGCGTCAAATCTGGAAAGTTTTTTCCAGATTGAAGTCGGCATGTTGGGCGGTGGATCGAAAAATATTCAGCCGGTTACGGTCACGACTTACGACTCAGCGGTATTGAATATGGAATTTATCGGCGATAAGTTCGGCTTGGCAATTTTTGACGAATGTCATCATCTGCCCGGGCCGGTCAACCGGCTGTCCGCCTCAATGTGCATTGCGCCTTACCGATTGGGGCTTACCGCTACGCCGGAACGTGAAGACGACACGGAACATTTGCTGTGGGATTTGATTGGGCCGCTGGCGTGCCAGATTCATATTGATGAACTTGAAGGCAAAGTGCTGGCTCCGTACCAAACCCGGCGTTTTGAACTTGAACTGGACCCGGACGAAGCGGTGGAATACAATCAATGCCGCGGAATTTATACCGACTTTTTGCGCCGGAACGGAATTACTTTTTCGGAAAAAAACGACTGGAATCGTTTTCTGGGACTGTGCGCCAGAATGCCGGATGGGCGCGAGGCTTTTCAAGCTTATCTGGCGCAACGGCGCATCGCTCGCGGCGGCAGAAGCAAAGTCCGCAAAGTCTGGGAACTGATACAAAATCATCCCGGCGAAAGAGTCATTATCTTTACTGCTGAAAATGACACGGCTTACCTGTTGGGACGGAAATTTCTGCTGCCGGTGCTGACTCACCGGACGAAAGTCGCGGAACGCAAAGAACTGCTCGACGCGTTCCGTATCGGCAGTTATCCGGTGTTAATCACCAGCCGCGTGTTGAATGAAGGGGTCGATGTTCCGGAAGCCAGTGTCGGCATTATCGTTTCCGGCAGCGGCAGCATTCGGGAACATGTTCAACGTCTGGGGCGTATTCTCCGCGCCGGAAAAGGCAAACAAGCAGTGTTGTATGAGCTAATCAGTGAAGGCACTTCCGAGGTTAATGTCAGCCGCCGCCGCCGTGAACACCGGGCGTATCAACATAATTCTTTTGTCAGGAGAGGTTAAAGATGTTGACGAAAGATTTATTAAAATTCCGCCGTAGCGGCGAATATTTGAAACCGTTTTTTGTTGCCGTTGACGATTCGGAACTGCTGGAGTTGGCGGCAAAACTGTTGGCGGTGTACGAATCCGGCGCTGGAGCGGATGGTCTGACTAGAAGCGAACTGGAGGAAATGATTGAACCGCTGTTGCGTTCATACCGGGATGTCAAAGTCGCGAAAGGTTTTAATAAACTCATTCTCGACCGTACCAGTTTTGAACAGCCGGGCGACTATGATTACCCGGCGATGCGCCGCAAATTATTTACCGTTTCTGCGAGAACATTGTATCAAACCAACGGGGATTATCAGCAGTATTCCGATGCTTTTAACGCGGACGCAGAACTGGAAAAATTTATTGCGGCGGGACTTTATGCCGACCTGCCGGACAATGAACGGTTGATTGGCATGAAAAAAATATTTGCTAAAGAATTGTTGGAACGGTATAACTGTTCTCAAGTGCAGTCGCTGCTTTTTTACTGTTCGGAAATGGAAGTCACTGCAGGCGATTCCAATCCGGCGGAATTGCGGCGGCTGTTCAAATATCTCAAATTCTTCCGTCTGCTCGCGGATATTACCCGGATAAAACCGTCCGGTAAAGGCTGGGAAGGCGTGACCGCCATGCACATGAAAATCAGCGGCCCTGCCAGCATTTTTGAAAATACCCGGAAATACGGACTTCAACTGGCGTCATTTTTCCCGGCGATATGCGCATTGGAAAAATGGACGGTCAAGGCGGAAATCAAGCTCGATGCCAGTCGTTTCCGGTTGAATCTGGATGAAAGCGCCGGCCTGGTCTCGCATTAGCGCAATTTCAGCGCGTACGTGCCGGAAGAAATCGCCATGTTTCACCGGCTGTTCAAAGAAAAAATTGCAGACTGGACGATTGTCGGCGATGCGCCGTTCATCGAAGCCGGCGGACAGGAAATTATTTTCCCGGACTTGAGTTTCCGTCATGCTGACGGACGGACTGTCCATCTTGAATTGTTCCATCGCTGGCACGCCGGACCGCTGTTAAAACGCCTGGAATATTGCCGCGAACATCCGGAACTGCCATTGATAATTGGCGTTGACCGCTCGCTGGCGGGCGATTCTCCGGTTGAATCGGC
>JBAYVM010000418.1:0-3062 GCA_041674645.1 Victivallaceae bacterium
ATATTGGTGTGAAATATGTGCGTTGTCCAACGGAATATTTACCGAGCCGGGAATTGCCCCGCACATGACTTCCTCCGGCTGTCTGATATCCAGCAGAAAGTCATCCTCAGTCAGTTCATCCGGCGCAACCGGAATGGTATCGCCATTGATGATATTGCCGCCGACGAATCCGACGTAATTTATCGGGTCTTTGGCTGATCCGTAAGGTGGCGCATAGGCCAGTTCCAGTTCCGCCAGATTGTCTACCGTCAGCCCGGAACGAATGGCGGTGGCCAGCAGGTCAATGCTTTTGTCAACACCGTCGCGTCCGATAACTTGAGCTCCAAGAATCAGGCCGTTCTTTTCAAACAATACTTTTATGTACAACGGTTCCGCGCCCGGATAATACGAGGCATGTGATGATGGAATGATATAAGTTTTAAGATAATCTTTTCCCGCTTTCTTCAGGTTGCGTTCGCTGGAGCCGACTGAGGCGGCGGCAAGGTCAAAAACCTTACAGATTGCGGTGCCAATGCTGCCTTGGTACTCTTTTGCGGCGCCGAACATATTGTCTGCGGCAATGCGTCCCTGGCGATTGGCTGGTCCGGCCAGCGGAATCATTGCCGGGCGATTCATGACCAAATCATTGACTTCAATGACATCACCAACCGCGTAAATGTCTGGATTGCTGGTGCAGAGTTGAGCGTCAACTTTAATCCCATGACGTTCGCCAAGCGCAAGACCTGCGCCGGCCGCCAGTTCGCTGTTCGGTCTGATGCCAACGCTCATAACGACCATTTCAGTTGAAATTTTTGTCCCGTCACGCAAAACAACGGTCAAGTTTTTGTTTTCATGATGGTCGGCGGCATCACGCTTGCGGGAAATTTCGGTAACGGCGTTATTCAGTCGCAATTCAACGCCTTTTTCTGCCAGTTCATCTTCCAGCATGCCGGACATTTCCGGGTCAAACGCGGGCAGAACGTGAGGCAGCATTTCCACTAACGTAACTTTTACGCCGCGCATAATTAAGTTTTCCGCAACTTCCAGTCCGATAAAACCTCCGCCGACTACCACTGCATGTTTAATGCCGGCATCGACCCGGCCTTTTATCCGGTCCATATCCGGGATGGTCCATAAGGTCATTACATCTGAATCATTAATGCCGGGCAGGGGAGGAATTACCGGTCGAGAGCCGGTCGCCAGCAATAATTTATCGTAAGATTCCTGATAGGTTTCGCCGGTTTCGAGATTTTTGACCGTGACGGTCTTCGTTGCCGGGTCAATGGCCGTTACTTCCTGCATAATCCGGACATCTATCCCGGTGCGGCCTTTGAATCTTTCCGGTGTCATTACCAGCAAACTTTCACGTTGACTGATAACTTTTCCAATATGATACGGCAACCCGCAATTGGCAAAAGAAATATATTGCCCGCGTTCGAAAATGATTATTTCCGCCTTACTGTCCAGTCTGGCAGCTCTTGCCGCCGCACTGGCTCCGCCTGCAACTCCACCGACGATTAATAACTTCATCATTACCTCCAAATTTTTGGTTTTGTTTTGTGTTTTTTATATATTATTTTTGATGCGTCGTCTATTGTCCAGACTCAATACCTGAAAATATCAATGTTAACGCGTATTTATAATCCGCGCTTACGCTGTTTAAATCAAATCCCGGCAACAATCCGTCCATGTCGCCCCACAACGCCGCCGCCGCTTTTTCCGGATCAAGATGTTGCTGTACAGAACCTTCCGCGATGCCGTCACGAATGATATTGGCAATCAATTCATTGATTTTGCGATTGCCGTCCAAAGAGAGATTTAAAAATTTACTGTCCGCGCCACAACCGCTCCGGTGATGACGATAGTTTTGTAACGAACAATAATATTTGTGATTGTCCCGCCTGAATACGCCAAGCGCCAGCGCCGTATTCCGCAACCGTTGCAGTTCCGAGTCGGTTTTTTCCGCCGCCGCTTGTTCCATGTAACTCAATAACAGATTCAGGCTGCGCAACACAATTCCGATGCAAAGTTCATTCTTGCTTTTGAAATAATTGTACAAACAGCCTTTGCTTAATTCCGCCGCCGATGCAATGTCATCCATCGTTGACGTTTCAAAACCTTTTGAGAAAAAAACCTGCTCCGCTGCGTCAATAATTAAATTCTCGCGGTCTTCCTTTTCTCTCGCTTTCCGTTCCTGTATTCCCATATTTTTTACCACTTGTTTGACTTTTGGATTAAAAGTGACCGCTAGTCATTGTTTAAATCATAGTATAGTCACGGAATGAATTATGTCAATGGGGAATATGATTTTTTTTGTATTTTTGTATGGGGTTCGGCTCAAGGCTGAATTTTTAAGCTGAAAAAGTAAAAAATGGCGCGTTTGTCAATTTTCTTGACTCAATGCGACCACGCGGATAATGATTTCTGAAATTAAAATATAAATGTTATTTTATTTGATAAATAGCCACCAGTGATTTATTTTAACCGGCTAAACTATTTAAGAGATTAAACTAAAAATGAATAAAATTGCTGAAACCAGTTGGAAGATGATTTTCGAAATATCCCGCAAGTTACATGATTTGGGCATTTTGGAGGAACAAAATCCGTCGGATAAAGTGACTCTCGCCCAAGCCCGGGTTATCGGGGTGGTATTCTCCCGGGCGCCGCAAAGTGTCATGCTTAAGGAAATTGCCGAGGAACTGAATCTCACTCCCGGAGCGGTGTCGCAGACTATCGACATTCTGGTGAAAGAAGATATGTTGGAAAGATGCACCGCAGAACATGACCGGCGGGCCGTGGCAATCCGCCCCTCTGAAAAAGCAGAAAAATTTCGTTCTCATCGCGCCGAATTCCTTTCCCGTCACATTGAAAAATTTCTGGCTGAAGTTTCAACTGATGATCAGGAAAACTTTCTGCGCGTGATGACGATTATAAATAATAAGTTGAATGCAGAAAGACAATCCAGCGCCAACGCAACGCAAGAAAACCTGACTATTGGAAAACAACCATGAAAGATAATGCCGTTTATATACAGGGTTCAATTGGCGGAACCATGCTTAAGACCGCCTTCGCCATGATTGCCG
>JBAYVM010000419.1:0-3051 GCA_041674645.1 Victivallaceae bacterium
TCAGGCGGTTGACTGGATTTCAGCTTCTCCGGCTGAAGTTTCGGACGGTTATTTTCTCTCGGTGAACTCCGGTTTCGGCGGCATCAACGCCGCGTTGGTACTGTCCTGAAAAGTCAGAGCTCAGTAAACCTGCCTGATTGAATGTCTTTTTTTTGCGGCGTTTTGCGAGAGAATGCCGCAAGACAGCTTGCAATCTCCGAGCGCAAATGGCATTTCGTTACATGCCGCACAGCTTTTATTCGGGGAAACCGGGGGAGTTCTAAAGTACCTCAAGCTTCCAGCTTGAGAAGAATCGCAAGCTGGAAGCTTGCGGTACTATGTTTGCAGATGTTTTTGGATTTTCTATAAACGTGTTATTTCGTCGGAATAGTAAAACTGAACGCCAGTTTAATCACATAAAAACCGGCGTTCAATCAGACGCGCGCATCTGCCAATTACCGGGCTTTGTTATTAATTGACTGACGATTTTCAATTCCGCATTGCATGGCCTTCCACGACGCTACAAGTAGTTTTTCAATCTTTTCCCAGTCCGCTTTGTCTTGGCCGACATCCCGCAATTGCATTGCCTTGGCGCGCAATAATCCGGCATCGGTAAATCCTTGATGGCTGTGGCCGTAGATTAATTCATAGAGATGAGTAATATCCTGACCAATTACTTCAGGACTTTTTCGGGGTTTGGAACGCCGGGCAACCCACCATTTAAGATCAGCCTTTGCGACTTTTTCAGGATCAAAATTCAAGCTGGTGTATTTTTTTATGTCAGTATATGCCTCTTTGAGCGGGGGTAGGGCGGCGTCATATTTGCCTTGTTTAAAGAGCATGGCTGAAGAGGACAACAGATAAGCAATTGGAGTTGCTTCGAATTGCTTTAGTTCGAATTGCTCCTGGAGTAATTGCGTCAGTAGCATTCCGAGGCGGATTTTTCCCGCTATCCGGTCTTTGCTATAATATGCCCGCCACATTGCGGTTTCGGCGGCGGCAATGTGTTCAGCGTTATAATTCATTTGTCTGACCGGAGTCGCGGGTTCGTGAATTTGAACTTGTGCCAGACCGCAAGTTCCGGAAACTAATCCGCTTACGAAACATATCAATATGAATTTTGAAAGTTTCATAATGTCCTTCGATTGTTCTTATTTATGTTGTAAATCTTATCATTATTATAAACTCATTAACCAAAAGTAATAATTTTTCTCGCAAGAAAATCAGTTTTTTAATAGCGATTTATTTTGCGGATTATAAAAAAGAGGTGAAATAACGCGAAAAAATGCAGAAGCAAGTATTGTCTGAAATTAAGTCTGTGCTTATATTATTTTGCAACCTAAAATAAAAGAAGGAGAACGACGGTGAATAGAATTATTGTATTGATGATGTTAGTGGCAGGTTTTGTGGGTCTGCTATCAGGATGCAAAACACAAATTCATCCTTCCGGACAAATTAATCAACCGCCGCAAGTCGCATTTAATATGTTCGACAATGTTCAGCTTAATAAAGTGGTCATGCCCGCCAAATACGCCGGACAACCGGCCAATATGAAAGCTGTCGCCAAAATCGATTTATTGCTGACAGAAAAAATCAAAAAGATATATCCTGAGTTGAACAATGCTGCTGGTTCCGGGAAAACGTTGATTGTTGAACCGGAAGTCATCGACATAAAATTCATTGGCGGCGGCGCCAGAGTTTGGGCTGGCGCTATGGCTGGCTCTTCGGCGGTGTTGATGAAAGTGAAGTTTATTGATAAGGCGACCGGGAATGTTATTGCGTTCCCGGAATTTTATTCCAAATCCAGCGCGGTGGCCGGAGCTTACTCGTTTGGCGGCAATGATAATGCGATGCTGCACCGGGTTGCGTCAGATGTCGCGGAGTATATTTCTAAATATCGTGAACAAGCGGGCAAGTGACCGTTTGATTAAGAATACCAAAATAAAAAAAGGAGAGAATCATGTCGAAAAAAATGATGTTGGCGGGTCTGGTAGCGGTTGGTTGTTTTGCATTTAACGCGAGCGCTCAAACCGCAGCAGTTCCAGCAGAAAAAGCTAAAGTCCAAGTTGAAGCTACCAAAGCAACTGTACCGGTTGAAGCGGTAAAAACTGAAAATTCGTCGCCAATTCAAGTCGGTTTCTGGTTTGATGTTCCCGGCTACACGGAAAAATATAAAGTTCACGGTTTCAGATTGGGATTCCCTTTCTCCGGAACCTCCATGGTGAGCGGTTTTGATTTGTCGTTGTTCGGATCACATATCAATAACCTCGATGGCGCTCAAGTCAGTATCGGCTATTGTGGAACGTCCGCCAAAAGCTACGGTTTACAGGCTGCGGTTGGCGTCTGCATGAACACTGGACATTTTGATGGCGTGCAGTTATCGCTGTTCAATAAAGCCGACGTTTCTAAAGGCTGGCAGGTTGGGGGCGGAAATGTGACTGATGACATTGATGGCGCTCAGGTTGGACTGGCCAATGTTGTAGATAAAGTCAAAGGTTTTCAGGCTGGCATTGTTAATGTCGTAACCAGAAGTATCGGACCGCAGATTGGTCTGGTTAACTATGCCGACAGAAGCAGTTTCCAGCTCGGTCTGGTCAATATCAACAAAAAATCCGGCATGCCGTTCATGATATTGTTCAACTACAGCAAATAATTGCAGATAAATATTTTGCAGAAACACGGATGGCTTTAAAAAAGTAACAAATTTTTTAAAGTCATCCAGGTTACAGCGTTCAGCGTTTGAGCTCTGTGTCTTACGCTAAAGGCGTTTTGCGAGAGAACGCCACAAAGTAGCTTGCGATCTCCGAGCGCAAAAAGCATTTCGTTACATGCGTTCGGAGAACGCATAGCTCCGTAAAGGTGTCCAGTTGAATGTCGTTTTAGTCTCGCACGACAACTTATACGCTTTCGTCAGGAACGTTCGTAAGCTCACAGGAATGCTTTGCGCAGGAAGAAAGGAAGTTAAAAATCAAGAAAAATCTGACTTTCAATTAAACCCCGCGCTCCTGCTTAAGCACTGAGCGCTGGCCCATACATTGCTCAATTTTACCGGCTAGAGAAACTGATGCCGGA
>JBAYVM010000420.1:0-3048 GCA_041674645.1 Victivallaceae bacterium
GCGACAGTCTGAGCGACAAAGCGGAAATCGACAGCGGCTACAACCCGCTGCTGCCACTGCGGACGGTGTATGTTGACAATGCAAAAGCCGATGACAGCGGCGACGGACTGAGTCCGGCCAACGCCAAGAAAACGGTCAGCGGCGCGTTGGCTGTCTCTGAAAATGCCGGTTATGAAAATGAAATCGTTCTGGCTGCCGGAACCTACAGCGGAACGCTTAACCGTGACCTGGAATTTGGCACATTCAATCTTATCATCCGGTCCGCTTCTGGAGCGGCTAATACCATTATTAATCTGGAAAGCAGCGGACAGTTTCTTTATCTTTACTGTCCAGCACGTATTGAAGGCTTGACGATTAGCAATGGTTATATTGAAAACTATGACGGCGGCGCGATTTATGCCACTGATTATGAAGTCACGGTTAAGGACTGTGTATTCAACAGCAATGAAACGTCCGATTACGGCGGAGCGTTGTCAATTGAATACGGGATTGCCAATATCATCAATTGCCAGTTCACCAATAACTGTTCCTGGGCTTTCGGAGCCGTCTGGCTGCGCAATAACTCCGATGTGCTCATCAGCAATTGCGAGTTTAACTGGAATGTTGCTCTGCTTAGCAAAGGCGGCGCAGTCGGCATCGACGTCAATTACAATACGACAGAAGTTTATAATTGTAAATTCATTGAAAATGAAGCTGACACTGACTGCGGAGCGTTGTACATGATTACCCACGAAGACGCGACCTTGAACGTTACGAACTGCCTGTTTGCGGAAAACGTCGCCAACAACGGCGACATCTACATCGACGGATACACCACTTTAAATCTGTTAAATTCAACTATTATCAAATCAGCATCCAACGTTCCGACCTGCCGCGTCAACACTGCCGCTATTGCCAATATGCAAAACAATATCCTTATCGGTTCATTTGTGGAATTTGGAACGATAAATGCCGACAGCAACTGCTGTCCGAATGATTTGAGTTCATATGGCGACGGCAATATCACAGCTTCTCCGCTGCTTGACAGCAACTATTGCCTGACGGAAAACTCTCCCTGCATTGACATCGGAATAGCCGCAGGAGCGCCGGACGAAGACCTGGTCGGCGTGGAGCGTCCGCAAGGTTCAGGAATTGACTTTGGCTGTTACGAATTTAAAAACTCGTTTACCGACAGCGATAATGATGGCATGGACGATGCCTGGGAAATGGAGCATTTCGGCAACCTTGACCAGACCGCCAATGGAGATTATGACAATGACGGAGCGACCAATCTGGAAGAGTTCATTCATAATACTAATCCGGCCAGTTATTCCGACGTTGACAGCGACGGAATGAGCGATGACTGGGAAAAAGTTCATTTCGGCGGCAGCTCCAGCCAGACCGCAACCGGCGATTATGATTCCGACGGAGTAAGCAACCTGATGGAATATCTCCTTGGCCGCAAACCGGAGAAAGCCGCGGTAAACGATTCCGCCACGGTGCAACTGAAAATATTCACCCAACTCAATTAAACCATGATTCCACACAAACGACCATTGTCTATGGACGTGTTACGCTAAACAAATTTAAAAATAATATTATAAAAAAAAGAGGACAGAAATTATGAAGAAAAAACTTTTAGGCTTACTATTATTTGTGGGATTATTTTGCGTTCAGACGGTTAATGCCGCATTGCCGGGCCCGGGAGGTGACTACTACACATGCCCTCCGCATGAATGGGGCGATGCATATAAATACAATGATCCCGCCTGCTCCATAAATATTGCCGTGGCAAACAGCGCTGTACTCACTCCCATAGGAACGGCAGCAACGGTTTCCGCTACAGACAGTAGCGTTCCCGGAGTAACTTATCAGAGACAAATTTGCGGAAAATGCGGGGCAGAATTAATTACTCCAGTCGGTGGACATTCATTGGAATCCACATGGACACAAGGTGGAAGCAGCGGCTCCGGATTAAGCTGGTCTACCGATTCTTCCACGCCAGCGGGTGTGTACAATGTAACTTTCAAGACTGAGTGCAAAAGCATCGGTTGCGGGGCTTCCGGCTCTGCATCGGCATCTATAACCGTCATTGCGGTGAAGTCGCTTGTGGCTACTGGCAACGGACAGACCGTCACTTCCAAGCCCGGGGAATCCACGCCCAATCTCTATGTTCCCGTAGGAACCACAGTTACTCTTAATGCGGCATCCTCTTCCGGGCAATGGCCGGCTGGTCAACCGACCTGGTCAGGGTGTGTCTCCGGCAGTGGCAATTCGAATAGCTTCACTCCGCCACAAGCTCAGAAATATATTGCTACTGTCTCCTGCGGTACCTCATCCGCCACCGTCAACATCTTTGCCGTAGAGATGGACATTGACCTTTTCAACGATAGCAAGGGTATATATGTTCCCGATGCTGAAGAGGACTCGCATGATTTAAATGTCGCCATAATGGGTTCAGAAAGCGATCCGCACTATGTAAAAGTGCGGTTGTCTGCCGGGGTGGTGAACGAAGGCACGGTCAGATTTTCCATCAACGACAAAACAGTTGAAGCATACACCAGCATAGGCGGCAGTTTGCTCAAAAACCGGGAATTTAAATTGAGCGATCCTTCTTCAGGCAATGACCTGGGGGGACTTAAAAACGGCGGCACGGTCGAACTTTTTTTGAAACTGCTCAATCCTGGCGAAGTAACCGCGCAACTGGAATACAGCAATAGCGGCAGTTCGAAAATAATTGACAAAGTTAGTTTCACCATTGTCGGTTCCTGCGCATGCAAGGAATGCCTTCCAGGCGCCACCAATTATCTGATTGGCTCGGTAAACAGCGAAATCAAGCTGGGAACCAACGGCTTCGGCAAGCCGGACGGTTCAATATGGCTGAATGTAAAAGACCTCAATATGGACATGGTTGATCCGAAAATGTTGCAGATTCTTGCCGGGGAAGCGACAACCGTAATCAGAGACGGCGACAATGTGCCGACCGAAATCAATACCGGAGTTGACAAAGTAACGTTTTCTTACGAAACTCAGGAACATGACGGGGAAAACTATTACAAGTCCAACACC
>JBAYVM010000421.1:0-3045 GCA_041674645.1 Victivallaceae bacterium
CCATGGATTTTTCCAATTTCCAGATCAGGAAACTTCAGACGCAAGTCAAAGAACTTGAAGAAAGCAACTCCACGCTGGAAACAGAACTGAGCGAAGCGCTTCAAGCGCCTTTTAAGAAATATGAAAAGAAAGAGCCATCTGAAAATCCGCAGAAACTTGGCGCGCCGTTTGGACACAAGGGATATTTCCGGCAGAAGCCGGAACAGATAGACGAAACCATTGAGGTTTGCCTTGACCAATGTCCGCTTTGCGGAAGCAAAAACATTTCTCCGTGCAGCCACACCACCAGCCATATTCAAGAAGACCTTGACTCCGGCAGACACGCCAATACTTGCTTTATTCATCGTTATTACTGGTGTCCGGAATGCAAAAAAATCTTTCACGGCTGGGGAGCAAAAGAAATTCCACGTGCGTTTATTGGCCCGGAAGCAAGAGCTAAAGTTTCGTTTCTGCGCCATGAAATCAAAGTTTCTTATGACGATGCCAAGAAAACGCTTTACTATTTCAGCGGATTGACCGTCACGTCCGGCGCAATCGTCGGCTTTGATAATAAATTTTCCACCAAATGCGAACCGCTTTACGAAGCGTTGAAGCAATCTTTGCGAGAAACCACGTTCATTCATGCCGATGAAACCGGCTGGAAACGCGACTGGCTCTGGATTTTCACCAATCCGCAAATCGCCTTCTTTCATATTGACGAAAGCCGGGGTTCCAAGGTGGTTATTGACCTGCTCGGCGAATTTTACAACGGCGTTCTTATCACTGACTTCTGGAATGCCTACCGGAACAAGATTGGAGCATTCGCCAAACAGAAATGCCTCAGGCATATTCTGGGCGACATCAAAAAGCTTCTCGACAAAGGTCTCCCGAAACATCCCGACGCCGAAACGTTCCTCAAAGAGGTTAAAGAACTTTTTAAAGATGCTATTCTTCTTCATAACCAATACTCCGCGTTAACTGCTGATTCATACCGCACCGCGCGAAAAGAAATCGACAAAAGATTCAAAAAACTACGCCAGTCGCAACCACTGGCGCACCATGAGGCGGACAACATCCGCAAGCGGCTGATAACGTTCAAAGACGAGCTTTTTGTTTTCCTGAAATATCCGGCGATTGAACCGACAAACAACCGCGCCGAGCAAGGAATCAGAAACGCCGTGCTCTTTCGCAAAATCACTTTCGGCAACCGGACTGTGCAGGGTAAAAAGAATGTTTCCATCGCCATAACCATCATCAGAACCGCTTTGTTGCGTTCCATTGACCCGATTAAAGCACTCCAAAACATCATGACTGCCGGCGTTACGCCGGAACTGTTGAAGCAGTTCATCTCAGCGATGCCGCCATTGGGCCCATGATAAACCGGGCGAGGCAAAACTCGCCCGGCAAGGTCATTTGCCTTAACCGCAGTCGAAAGGGTGGCGCGGCGAGCGGCAGATGACACGAAAAGTCCGGAAGTTATGACCAGACTGTCTTTCAGTACAAAACAAATCAGATGAAACAGCTCATTCAAGCTCAAGGAATGAGACGCTCCCGCATCCCGGCATGCGCCGGAATCAAGACCAAAATTCATCTTGAATATAAACTTTTCGATTTTTTCTGCTCTGCTTTTCATCTGTTCTCTAACTTTTTTATTTTTCCAGCATCATTCCAGATACCGGTCTTAAACGTGCGCACTGTTCATCCGCAAATCCACTTTTCGAGACTAAACTTTTACCATTCCAGTAAAAAAATTACTAATATTCTTATCAGAAATTGCTAATAACATATCCCGGTAAACACAAATAATAAAGGTCAGAGAAATATTTTTCCTCCGGCAAACATAACAAACAAAAAACAGATGCTTTATTTGATATTTACCTGATAATGGAATATTATTAAAAAAGCGTGAATCATGGAGAACAGCAGGAAACAGAGAATCGCTTGCTCCCAGCTCATTTTCCGCCAATTTCACGCAAATACTTTCAATCGCCGGATTATCCGGCAAAAAACGGAAAGGATAGAGGAATGAGCACACAACCAATTACTCCGGCGCCGGCGCCTTATATGGTGGAAGCCGAAACTGCCGAAAAAATGCCAATGGAACAGGTATTTTCTTCCGTAAAAAGCTCTGACAAGGGGCTAAGTTCGCAAGAAGCAGCCAAACGACTTGAGGAATGCGGACTGAACGCCCTGGAAGAAAACAAAAAAAATCCGTTGCTGCAACTGTTGAAATTTTTCTGGGGACCTATTCCGTGGATGATTGAAGCCGCGGCCATTCTTTCTGTAATCGCCAGCGACTACCGGGATTTTTCCATTATCATGTTCATGCTGATTTTTAATGCCATGATTGGCTTCTGGGAAGAGCACAAAGCCAGCAATGCGCTGGAAGCTTTGAAAAAAGGACTGGCGCTCAAAGCCCGGGCGCTCCGGGATGGACAATGGAGTGAAGTGGATGCGGTCAACCTGGTTCCCGGCGATGTCATTCGCATCCGCCTGGGCGATGTAATTCCCGCTGACGGAAAACTGTTTGACGGCGAATATCTCAGCGTTGACCAAGCGGCGCTCACCGGCGAATCTCTGCCGGTAAATAAACAGGCCGGAGCTATCGTTTATTCCGGATCAATCGCCAAACAAGGTGAAATGATTGGTCTGGTAACTTCTACCGGAGTCAATACTTTTTTCGGACGCACCGCCGAGTTAGTCGCCGGAGCCGGAAATATTTCCCACTTCCAGCAGGCGGTAATGCGGTTCGGCAACTTCCTGATTGCTGTATCTGTTTTTTTATGTATGATTTTGAGCGCGGTGGTGCTTTACCGTGACTATATCGCCACCGGACACTTGAACGTTATTGATGTGCTTCGCCTGGCAAAATTCGTTCTGATTCTGGCTATCGCTTCAATTCCAGTTGCCATGCCGGCAGTTTTGTCGGTAACGATGGCGCTGGGCGCGCTGGCCATGTCGCGCAAAAAAGCCATTGTTTCCCGGTTGCAAGCCATCGAAGAAATGGCCGGAGTGGATATTCTCTGCTCCGACAAAACCGGTACTCTGACCAAAAATCAACTGACG
>JBAYVM010000422.1:0-3010 GCA_041674645.1 Victivallaceae bacterium
ATTCACCATGGAGAAAATGGTGGCAATTGACGATGAAGGCAATCCGAAACTGTACGCGTATAAAGATGATGAGCGCACTGTTGAGCCGGAGGAATATACATTTAACCGGCAGCTTGATCAAATGATGTCCGCGATTCAGAAAAGCGGTCGCAAAAAGATATTGATTTATGTTTTCGGGGGGATGAATTCTGTTGATTCGATGGTTTCAATAACTGACGAAATGGCGCGGATTATTTATGCGCAATCGGATTACTATCCGATTTTTGTCAGTTGGGAGTCAACGCTGTTTGAATGTTATCTGGACCATCTGTTTATGATCCGGCGCGGAGTGAGAAGTTATACTTTCGGCCCGGCGTTGTCGCCATTTTATTTTACGGTGGATTTGGGCAGGGCGGTAACCCGGTTGCCGATTAATTTGGTCTATCAGTCGTACAGAACATTTTCCTTCGAGGGGGATTTTCCGGAACTCGACGCAGAAACCATTAAAAAAATTGAAAACATGAAAATGCGGGTTTATATCGGCAAAGATAATTCTCCGGGATATTACAGCGTGCTGGCTAATACTTCATATATCGCCGGACTGCCGTTGCGGATAATTACTACGCCGGCGATTGATACCTGCGGCAAAAGCGCCTGGGATATTATGAAACGCCGTTCCAAAACAGCGTTTATTAAAGCTCCGCCGGTAGAAGTTGGCATTGAGCAGGAAATGAAAACTGCGTTGTCGCCAGCTGACGGTGCGATGGCGCGTTTGATGCGCTGTCTGTCCGGACTTTGCCGGGAACATCAGGATTATGAATTTACGGTTATCGGACATAGCATGGGGCCTTTTATAATCAATGAAATGATTGCGCGTTACCCGGAACTGCCGTATAAAAATATCGTGTATATGGCGCCGGCCTGTTCGGTGATTGAAGCCGTCAGGGCGCTCAAGCCGTATCTGGAGAAGCATCCGGAATCAACGTTTTACAATCTGTGTATTCATCCGCGCCGGGACACTCAGGACATGATGATTTACGGTTGTCTGCCCCGGGGAAGTGTGCTGGAATGGATTGACCTGTATTTGTCCGATCCGGTTTCCGCCGATGAGTTGACGCTCGGGCAATGGGATAATGCGGTGTTTATGTTGCCACGGCTGATGGATACAGTTCAGAGTCAGGTTGTGGTAAAAGCATTCGGGTTGCGGGATCCGGTTACTAATACAATTGTCCTCGATATGCCGGAGCAGCATACGGATTTTGGTGAACCGGTATTACGATTCTGGGAGCCGGAATTCTGGAAAATACCTGCCGGCGTTGGCAGAGAAAATGGAATTTTGAAAAACGGCAGCAAAAAAAGCCGGTAAAAACTTTTGAAGTTAATTATAAAAAACAGATAGAGTGCAAGCATGAAAAAAATAGCAGTATCAATACATGATGTTACTCCGCGTTTCAGCCGGGAGCTTGAAGAAATATTTGTCGCGTTGGATAAGGCCGGGGTGAAGGTGCGTTCAGAGTTGGTCGTGCCGGATTATCAACGTCAATTTAACCTGTCGGCGCATCCGGATTTTGTCGCGATGCTTAAAGCGCATAGAAACTGCGGTTGTGATGTAAGTCTGCACGGAATATATCATGATTATGCCGAATTTTATCGTTTTAATTATGAGGCGGCGAAAGCTGCTTTGCGTAAAGGTTTGGATATTTTTGGCGAAGCATTTAATTTTTATCCGCCTGGTTTTGTTGCCCCGCAATGGTTGCAGAGCCGCGGCAGTTTGCAGGCAGTATGGGAAAACGAATTTGTTTATACCGCAACTCTGACCGGAGTTCACTTTAAAAGTGGTAAAACCGCCAAAGCATTTCCGCTGAATTATGACTGGGGACCGATTGCGGTTGACCATATTATTGCCGGTTATAATAATCTGGTCTGCCGGATGCGCAACCGCGGATTAATTCGTTTTTCCATGCACCCGCTGGATATTCCAAACCGGATGTTTGCGGCGGAAATGAAACATTTGCACTTGTTGCTGGAACATGGCTGGGAACCAACTTCATACGAACAACTCCAGAAAGCGGTGGACAATGTCTGAAAAACCCTGGGCGAAACGTCATTTGCTGTTGCTTAGCGGTCCGATGGGAACCGGGCATACTCAGGCATCTCTGGCGATAGTTAAATATGCTGAAGAAAATTATCCGGAACTGAAAGTTACTCATCTTAATGTTGTTGAGCTCATGACTCCCGGTTTGAGGATATTTTTTACTGACTTCTATCATTTTATGTTGCGTCATTTGTCGCTCATCTGGCTGTATATGTACCACTCATCGAACGTGCCACCGAAACATGCGCCGCTTTTCCGGAAAATAATGTTGATATGGCGTCGCACCTTCGAAAAAAGGCTACTCAAACGGATTGCGGAATATAAGCCGGACTATATTATCTGTACGCATTTTCTCCCGGCGGAAGTAATCGGCCAGGCAAAGCGTGAAAAGAGAATAAATTATTTTACGTCAAGCGTGATAACGGACTTTTCAGTGCACTGGGCTTATATTCAGCCTGAGCTTGATTTGTTTTTTGTCGCCAACCTCGACATGTCGCTGATTCTGCATCTGCGGGGTATCGGAAGAGAAAAAATTTATATTACCGGTTGTCCTATTTTTCCCGGTTTTTCAAAATCATATACCGATGAAGACAAAAAGTTGTTGCGTGATGAACTGGGATTGCCGCAGGATGCCAGGCTGGTGATGGTAATGATGGGCGGCGAGAATATTGGTCGCGTCGCCGCTATCACCAAAACATTGCTCGAACAGTTTCCATCAATATCCGTATTGGCCATGACCGGCAAAGATAATAAACTCTATCAGCAAATAGAAAAGATGAAACCGCAATATCCGGGACGGGTTTTTCCGGTGTCATTTACGACGCGGGTGAATGACTACATGGCGCTCTGTTATCTGGTAGTTTCCAAGCCCGGCGGAATAACCATATCAGAATGTATGGCCATGCGGAAACCAATTATTGTCATGGACCCGATTCG
>JBAYVM010000423.1:0-3009 GCA_041674645.1 Victivallaceae bacterium
ACTTTCATTCCTGCTGTCGCGTTTCCAGCCGGATTTTAAATCCTATCGAGTTAACGTTGAATTGTTAAATTCAAAAAATGACATCGTTGCCAGCCGGATATTTGATTCAAAAGGCATGGAATACGATGGAACAATCAATGTAGCGACATTGCTTCCGGGACGCTATAAAGTAAAAATTACGCCAATTCCGGTTGGCAAAGAAAAATCTCCAATTTATGAATTAGACTATGCAATACCAACTTCACCGCCGGTCTGGTCTGACAATCAATGTGGTATTAGCGACAAAGTTCCTCCACCATGGACTGACCTGAAAATACTTCCGGACAATACCGTCGAATGCTGGGGCAGAAAATATATTTTCGGCAAAAGCCTGTTTCCGGAACAAATTATTTCCGGCAAATATGAATTACTGAAAAAACCGGTCAGTCTGATTATCGACGGGAAAACATTTGCTGCGCCGTGCAAAATAAAGGTGGTAAAAAATTCAGCAACTGCAGTTGAACTGGAATGTTCAGGACAAAGCGGACAATTGGCGTTAAAAACTAATATTCTGATTGAGTATGATGGATTCATGTGGATAAAACTTGAGCTTTCCCCACAAACAGAAATCAGCGTTAGCAATATGAAACTGGAAGTTGTACTGAAGAAGGATTGCGCATCGTTATTCAATTTAATGCGTAAGTTCTATTACGACTATGAAGCCGGTTTTCAGGGCGCGGTTACGGACAAAACCATCAGTACTAACCTTTATCAGTTCAATCCAGTCATCTGGCTGGGCAATGAAGATGTCGGGCTGGAATGGTTCGCGGAAACTCTCAAAGGCTGGCACAATGCCGACAAAAATAAATCACTACAGGTTATTTCATCCGGAAATTCCGAAACGCTTCAGTTGAATCTGATTGATTCAAAATTAAACTTAAAACAGCCGCGTTATATCGAATTCGGTTTTCAAGCCACACCGGTACGTCCATTGCCGGAAAATTGGCGCAATCTGCGTGACGGCAGAAATATGAAAATCTGGTTTCCATGGGAAAAAATCCATAACATACCTGATGCTGAATACAAAAAAAATAATTATGCGGAACTAAGAAAAGATTACGAGAGAAAGTATGAACGCCCCTTCCACTATTTTGCCGGCTTTACCATGTCTCCGCTTTGTCCGGAATGGCCATGGTGGTGTGACCTGTGGAGTAAAAATCCACCGACTACCGGAACATATATGGGAGAAAGTATCTCTGGCGGAGTCGATGAGTGGCTTGGAGCGTATGTCTGCGCCAACAGCAAATCACTGGAAAATTTTTACACCTGGAAATTCAATACAGCCCAAAAACAACTGGATATTAAAAATATCTATGTGGATAATCAATGTGCGCAACGTTGCATGAATTCCGAACACGGTTGCGGCTGGCTCGATGATTCCGGCAACAAATATGAAACCTGGAACCTGCTCGGCACCCGCAGGCTTACCCAAAGACTGTACACTATGGTAAAAGCGTACAATCCGGACGGCATGGTGATTCGCCACATGTCGTCTCAACTGGTCATGCCGGTAATCAGTTTTGCGGATATTCTGGTTGACGGTGAACTCTACATGGGACCAGTCTCCAAAGATGAATCTTACTACAATGTTTTTGACCCGGCGATGTTCCGCGCCTCATATATGTCCCGGCAATTCGGATTGCCAAATCTGTTCATTCCACAGTTTGAACGGGCATTGGGAAATCACAACAAAACAAAACTGGCACTGTGGAAAGCCGGAAAAGTTCCAGGACAGATGGAAAAAGTGCGTCACTTCAAAGGATATTTCCTGGTGCATGACGCAAAAGTGTACCCGCTGTTCGGCGTGTCAATGGATGACATCTGGAAAATTGAAGACGACTTCAAAATGGCCGGAAACACGCCTTTTTTCGGCTACTGGGACAAAAACAATCCGTTCAAAATAGCCAATCAGAATTCCGGACGGGAAATGCTGTCCGCTTATGTCGATCAAGGAAAAATCATGCTGATTGCGATGAACGACACCGGCAGCGTCAAGCAGATGAACATCAAAATTGACTCAGATAAATTGCCACAGTACGGTATCGGGAAAATCGACAAATTCATCAATCCGGAAACTAACGCGGAAGTTGAAGTGAACAGCAATTCGCTTACTTTGGACGTAAAACCCAGGGACTATCAAATCCTTGTTTATAAACAGTAGAATGAATTAAAAAAGAAAGAAATCATGACAGAAAAAAAACTTAGCAATCGTCTGATTAGCGGCACCTTCATCCAGCTTGACCATTTTCACGATACAGAAGGCGCAAGATTCAACCATGAACTCCGCAGTCTGACCGAAGATCACTGGCGGCAAATGCTACACGATATGGCGGCTATCGGCATTGACACGCTGGTATTTCAGCAATGTATAGACTGTCGTCATGGCGGCCCCCACCCGCAATGCGGAGCAAAAGCCAGAACTAAAAACGGCTGGGATAATCCAAAAACATATTACAACAGCAAAAAATGGAAAAAACTGGAATGGATTAAGGGCGACCTGTTCGGCGCGATAGTTGACGAAGCTGACAAACTGGGCATGAAGATAATTTACGGCATTGGAACCATGTACACTAAAGACCCGTACCTGTTCACCGATGAAGTTATCGAACAAGCGAAGATTCCGGCGCTGGAACTGCTTGAATTATACGGAGACAGGCCGTCATTCGGCGGCTGGTACTGGTCGTATGAATATCCGCCGGGTTCTATTTCAGGCCGAGACAGTCTGCGTAAAATAGTACCGGAAATACGCAAACTGGCCGACTGCCCGTTTATGATTGCGCCAAACCTTGAGCGATTGATATGTCCAACAATATTACAGGACATTGATGTGGATATCATAGCCTACCAGGATGGAGTCGGAGTTGGTCTTGAGCCAGACCCGCATGGACGTTCCTTGATGGCAAACCGTATGCAGGCATTGCAGCGTCTGCCACTGTTCTTCCAAATGCTACAATTAGCCCATGATGGCTG
>JBAYVM010000424.1:0-3007 GCA_041674645.1 Victivallaceae bacterium
CAACTCTCAAAATAGTCCGCCATGGCGTTGTATTCTTCAATTAAAATATCATCGGGCAGATTCTTTGACGCTCTTTCAAGATAGTCCAGAACAATATCAATGCACTCTCCTGAGAATGTTTCATATTCAGGGTTTTAGGTTGATAAAATAAAATCAAGCTCTGATATGTCGCCATGCATTTCGCTGGCCAATAATTCAATTGTTTTTTCAACAATGATCATGATTTATTTCCTGAACGTAACGATATTTTAGTACAAAACCCGCGGGATTCAACTATTATTATCGTGTTTATCTGTTGAATTTTGCATCTTGATATACGTTTCAGCAAAACTACTGTGCGGGGGGCATAATGTCAATGACATCGCACCAGACCGCGTCGGAATCTTCGCTAATGTATTGGAGTTTATATTCAAATTGTTCCCACATTCCGGGGGAATCGAGCATTTCGTAACTGTGTCCCCAGAAATAGAAAACGCCATCCGTTTCCTTCGCTTGTTTATAGCGGTCATAAAAAGTATTATCCTGGAAATGACAGGACGAATGCAGGATCATGGGGTGTTCATAAGCGGTGACGCGTCCGGTATTTTCCGTGGTTCTGCCGTAGGCAAAACCGGCATCGCGCAAGGCGTCAGCCGTTGATGGCGTATAGCGTCCGCAGGGCCAGGCGAAGCCGCGGCATTCCTGTTGAAACAAGTCTTCCAGAAATTTGCGCGCGTCAACCGCCGACTGGATAAATTCGGCATCCGGAACTGTTCCGGCCACTTCGTGTTTCATGCAATGGGACGCGACCTGGAATCCGGAATACGCCTCAAACAGTTCATTTTTGCCAAGTTTTCCGCTTCGATAGCCTTTATGTGACCACCTGGAATAACCTTTCGGCGTCCAGTGAGCGTCCTGACGGTTTTCGGCATGGAGACCCGGATTCAGATTAAACGTTGCTTTGGCATTATATTTTCTCAACATTTCAGCCAGTCGCAAGTCATTAATTACGCCATCATCCCAGCATTGCACAACTTTTACCATTTCAAAACTCCTGTTGAAAATTATTTAAAGCGACCCGTCGAGCTTGCTCGCGGCGGCGGCGCTTATACTGCGAGTATACACTCGTATAAAGCACGCCGGAAACAAGCATGATATAATTGAATGCGGTAAAGCGCCAGCCCGGTATTTCATGGTTGTAAAACGCCACAATGCTGGAAGCCAGATTGAACAGGAATATCAGCGCCCAGACAGAAGTTGTTGTATAACATGCGCGAACAAATCCAGCAGTTTCCCAGATTTCACGGGGGGCTTCGGCACGGGCATAATCTTCCGTAAATGGTTTTCCAAACATCATTCCTAAAAACACGGTGGCAAACAGCGTGCCGTTAGCCAGGATTCCCAAATGAGTGATGAACCACATGTTTTTTAGGGCGAGAACGAAGAGGAGCGCCGTACCAAAGAAAATATAACTTGCCCATAGCACCGCGCCGCGATGCAGGCCGGTAACCGCCATCACCACGACAAGAGCTGACGCAACAACCAGCGCAATGTCCAGCCGCAGTAGAGAATGTCCGGCCAGAATCAGGAACGCAATCCACGGCGCAAACGACAGCAATAGATTAATAATCTGTTTGAGCGCACCCTGTTTCTTTTTGACTGTCGTTATCTCTGAGCCGATGTTTTGTATATTTTCCATAAGTATTTTCAAGTTTATTGGGTTAGATTTCTTTCAGACTCAAATATAATCTGTCAGGCTGTATTAGCAAATTCCAGAGCTCCGCAACCGGCATAATTGAACGCCATTTGGCTGCGGAGTTTGCGTTTTGTATCTTGCCGGAAATGGCCTCGCAGAGCGAGCCCGCTACACCAATCGGTCTCGACGGATTCCACAGTCGCGGAACTCCTGCAACCTCTTTCGTGTCTATAAAAGTTTTTTTTGCGTCCCTTGCGCCATTTGCGTTTAACTCTTTGTTGGCTGAGAAAATCAATTAATGGAGAGAAATATAAGTTTTTTTGCGCGGGAATTTGACTGAGTTGGATAACGGTGTATTCATATTAAGCGTAATTTTAATTTAAACTTTATAATGGCAGCTATGAAGATTGAGCTTTTATTGACTCCGGCGGGGCAAATAATTGTTGATGTCAGTAACTGGATTATGTGCTCAAACTTGTTTTTATAGAATTTTATAAAATATATTCACTCCTTTTGAGGCAGGATATTATGGATAAAAAGGTGGGCGTAAAAATATTCGAAGAGAAAAAAGTTCGCGTTCTTTGGGACGCCGGACAGGAGAAATGGTATTTTTCAATTGTTGATGTTGTTGAAGCGTTGACTGCAAGTCCCAATCCCCAGGTGTATTGGCGAGTGATGAAAAAACGGTTGAAAGATGAGGGAAATGAAACCGTTACAAATTGTAACGGGTTGAAAATGTCAGCTCCTGACGGTAAAATGCGAGTGACTGATGTCGCCGATACCGAACAACTTTTCAGATTAATACAGTCAATTCCAAGCCCAAAGGCAGAGCCGTTTAAATTGTGGTTGGCGAAAGTGGCTTCCGAACGATTAGACGAAATACAGGACCCTGAACTTACTATTGACAGAGCTTTAGCGCAATATTTAAAATTGGGATACTCGGAAAATTGGATTAATCAACGCCTGAAAAGCATTGAAATACGCAAAGAACTTACTGATGAATGGAAGAAAAGAGGCTTGAAAGAAGGCGTTCAGTTTGCAACTCTTACCGATATTATAACGAAAGCATGGTCGGATAAAACCACCAAAGAATATAAAATTCTCAAAGGTCTGAAAAAAGAAAACCTTAGGGATAATATGACAAATACCGAATTGATTTTGAATATGTTGGCAGAAGCTTCCACTAAAGATATTTCACAAGTCGTAGAACCAAAAAATTTTGGAGAAAGTAAGAAAGTCGCTAATCAGGGCGGCAATGTAGCCAAAGTTGCCCGTAAAGAATTGGAAGCTAGAACTGGCAAAAAAGTCATTACGTCATTAAATAATAAAAAC
>JBAYVM010000425.1:0-2998 GCA_041674645.1 Victivallaceae bacterium
CTTCACCACTAACTCACACTAACGGGAAACACTAACAAGATTTATGCAGTGAATCTCATTTTCCGGAAGAAAATTTCATTTACTGCATGATATGTAATCAATTTAACAATCCGTGGTGAGGATTTAATTTTACAGCGTAAAATAAATCGTCAACACTCTTCATTAGTGTTTTGTTAGTGCAGGTTAGTGGTTAAAATATCTTCCACGGAAAAAGGTTGCGACAGAGCGCAACCCTCCAAATCCCTTCATTTGCTTCATGTCCTTCATGGTGAACTTTTTTGTGGGGAAAAATATCTTCGGCGGGGAACGACATCGACGGATCCCGCAGTCGCGGGACTCCTATTTATAAGCTCGCGAGCCTATTTTGAAAAAGGTTGCGACAGAGCGCAACCCTCCAAATCCCTTCATTCTCTTCATGTTCTTCATGGTGAATATTAAGACCAAAGCGGCACAGGGACGCAGCAGTCCAATCCTCCAGCGGCGGACAAGAGACGCGTTGCGTCGGAAGACTGCATCGACGGGTTCCGCAATCGCGGGACTCCAGAGGCGTACAAGCCCTCCAAAACCTAATCGTAGCCGCTGGCTAATCGTGCCATTGGGGCGTACTCGCTTCCCGCAGTCGCGGGACTGCTCGACTGCGTCGATTCCTAAGCTCACGGGCTCGCGCTGCGAGCCTATCTCCTGACTCCTGACTCCTGGGCTTGCCCGCCTTAAAAATTATGGCAGACGATGCCGTCCCGGAGTTTGGGCTCAAACCAGGTGGATTTGGGTGGCATGATTGCGTCGGCATCGGCAATGTCCATCAACTGAGGCAGGGTGGTCGGGAACATGGAGAACGCCACAGCATGAGAACCGCTGTTCACGAGTTTTTCCAGTTCCTGGGTTCCACGAATGCCGCCGATGAAATCAATGTCCTGGTTGGTGCGCGGATCGTCGATGCCGAGCAACGGAGCCAGAATATTGTCCTGCAATACGCTGACATCAAGGCGTTCGATTACGCCCAGCGCGTTGACATCGAATTTTGGTTGAACCAGATACCATTTTTTATCCAGATACATGCAGAATTCGCCGGATTTTCCGGGAATCTGATTGGCGGTTGGCGTAACGGTGAATTTTTCTTCAACAGCTTTGATGAAGGCGTCTTTGCTCTTGCCGTTCAAGGTTTTTACTGCGCGATTGTACGGCAGAATCTTCAATTGAGAAGCGGGAAACGTTACCGCGAGGAAGAAATTATAATCTTCTTTGCCGGTGTGATTCGGGTTTTTCGGGGCGCATTCCGCTTGGGTTCTGGCGGCGGCGGCGCTGCGGTGATGACCGTCGGCAATGTACAGGTACGGAATGTTTTCAAACAGTGCGGACAGTTTTCGGCTGTTGTCTTCGCTCACGCGCCAGAGAGTGTGAACGATGCCGTCTTCAGCGGTGAAATCGAATAATGGTTTTTCGGCAGTTAATTTATTTACCAGCGCGTCAATTTCGGCTGAATCTTTGTAGGTCAGGAATGCCGGACCGGTATGAGAACGCAAAGTGATGACGTGGCGGGTGCGGTCGTCTTCTTTGTCTTTGCGGGTTTTTTCATGTTTTTTGATGACATTGTTTTTGTAATCATCGGCGGAGACTGCGGCGAGAATACCGGTCTGGACATGGCTGCCCATTTTTAAACGGTAAATGTAAATATGTTCGCCTTTATCCAGAGTCAGCGGAGCTTGTTCGCAGAGCCGTTTGAAATTGGCGGCGGCTTTGGCGTAAACGCTGTCGTCGTGAAGGTCGATGCCCGGTTCCATTTCGATTTCCGGACGAGAAACGCGCAGGAAAGACAACGGTTTGCCAGCGGCGAGTTGCGCGGCTTCTTCAGAATTTACCACGTCATAGGGTACGGCGGCAACTTCGGTTATGTTTTCGGGGGAGGGCAGTAAACCGTGAAAAGGAAGTACTTTAGCCATTTTTCAGCTCCTGTTTTATTATGTGAAAATTAAGTTAATCAATATGAAAAGGATAAAGATAAACCATCTTTAAGAAGTTCCAAACCGCGACGAATAAAAAACTTGAAATAAAATAGGCTTGCAGCGCTTTAAAATAGGCTCGCAGCGCGAGCCCGTGAGTTTAGGAATCGACGCAGTCGAGGAGCAACGAACGAGAGCCTTCCGGCGCATGAGGAGTACGCCTGATGGCACGATTAAGCGCAGCGCTTCTTTTCTTCTCAGAGCCCGACTTTTAATTCCAGTTTTTTTGTTTTTCGCCGTCCGTCGCACGGACTTTGGATTGCAATAACCGGCGCGGGGGACTAAATTATAAATCTCATTGCGGCAGTGACGGCCGCCGGAAATAACCCAAATGACGGATAAACAGTATGGAATGGAAAAAATTACTATCTTCAAAACGTCTCGGCAAGGAAACTCCGGAAAAAGTTGCTCCGGGCCGGTCGCCTTTTCAACAGGATTTTGACCGGATTGTATTTTCTTCAGCGTTCCGGCGGTTGCAGGATAAAGCTCAGGTTTTTCCGCTGGCGGCCAACGGTTATGTTCGCACCCGGTTGACGCGCAGCATGGAAGTGTCCTGCATCGGGCGTTCGCTGGGCGCCGGGGCAGGAGTGTTTATTGCCGCCAACCATGACATCGGGAATATTCAGCCGAGTGATATCGGGGCGATTGTTGCGGCGGCGAGTCTTTCGCACGACATTGGGAATCCGCCGTTGGGGCATTCCGGTGAAGAGGCCATCCGGTACTGGTTTTGTAATTCCGATATTGCCAAGGCGATGCGGCGGGATATGACCGCGAAACAATGCGCCGACATTGAACGTTATGAAGGCAACGCGCAGGGCTTTCGAGTGCTGGCGCGGTTGCAGATGCCGGACAATCCCGGCGGCATGCAGTTGACCTGCGCCACGCTCGGGGCGTTTACTAAATATCCGGTGGAATCGTACGTTAGAGATTTGCCGGGCGGCGTGGCGTCAAAGAAATTTAATTTTTTCCAACTGGACCGTGAATTGTTTGCGGAAGTC
>JBAYVM010000426.1:0-2988 GCA_041674645.1 Victivallaceae bacterium
ACCAGACCATTTTTTAAATTACAAATATCAACCAGCACTTTGGGCAGTTGCAATTCATCCAGAGTTTTGATTTTGCTTGGAATCTGTCTGAGCACTGCCGCCATGCCGTGATAATTATAAAGATAATTGGTACGGAAACGCGCCCGTCCTGTAATTTCATGGGCAAAGTCCATGTCATGGCATTCCAAGTATTTCTTCCAGCGGAATTCCGGACATATTTCATGTAGCATTTGTTCCATAAACTCAGCCGAGATGAGATCATCGCTGAGCGGAGTAAGTTGTCCGTTGATTCGGGTTTTTGCCGGGTGATTAATTGACAGATGCAGGTCAGACCCGCCCTGGTCAAGCATCGTATTTAAATATTGATCTATTACAGGCATCCTATAACCTCATTCTTTATTTTTTACCAAGTTTTTTGGCTTCACTAACCGCAACGTCCTGATTGAGCAGCTGCATGACGGATTTGTCCTTAATATATTCCCGTGCGGTTTCCGCAGTAATCTGCCCGGCTTTGAACTTGTTCAATATATTATGGTCAAAAGTACACATCCCGGCTTTGGAGCCAGTCTGCATAACTGCCTTCAATTGATAGGTTTTGCCTTCATCAATGATATTGCCAACTGCCATATTATTTATCAACAGTTCGTACGCTACGGTAAGGTTGCCGTCAACTGCCGGAATCAGGCGTTGACAGATGATTCCGCGCAGACTGCCGGCCGTCATCGCTCTAATCTGCGGCTGCTGCATCGGCGGAAAAACGTCAAGAATGCGGTTCAAAGTATTTGCCGCGTCGCAAGTGTGAAGCGTGCCGATAACCAAGTGACCAGTTTCAGACGCGGTAATACCGTTTTCAATGGTATCCAGGTCATGAAGTTCGCCGATAACGATAATATCCGGGTCTTCACGCAATGCGCCTTTCAGCGCGCTGCTGTAAGAGTTGGTATGTTTGCCGACTTCACGTTGGGTGACATTGCAATTATCTGACTCTTGAATAATTTCAATCGGGTCTTCGACCGTAATCACATGATCGTGGCGTTTATGATTGATGATGTCAACCATCGATGCCAGAGTAGTAGTTTTGCCGCATCCGATTGGACCGGTAACTAGAATAAGCCCGTTATGATAATCCAGGAGGCGTTCAATAGTTTTAACATCGGTCGGCAGGAATCCGAGTTCTTGAAGAGACTTGATTTTACCCGGAACCAAACGGTAACTGCCGGAAGAACCATCCTTGTGAATCATCAAGCTTACCCGGAAACGGCTGTGCTCAATTTCAAGCGCAAAGTTCAAGTCCATTTCTTTTTCATAATATTCTTTCTGCTCTTCATTCAGCAAAACAGTATTGAGCCGGATGGCATCTTCCGGCGGAATCAATTTGGAGCTGAGTTTCTCGATTTTCAGGGCTCTCCGGATGAATGGAACTGCATTGGCGGAAATATGCAAGTCACTGGCGCCAAGCGCACGAAGGCTTTTCAGAAGAGAAGTCATGAGGTCGCGGACTTGCTGGTCGGACATCGAGGATACATTCTCCAGAGATGGCAAATCATCCCAGCTCCCTTGAGTTTCATCTTCGAAAATATCAGGAGGAACACCTTTCTGTGCCCGGCTGTAAGCAAACTCCATAACTGCTTCAAATTGTGACAGCATGGCTTCTGCTTCTTCCTGATTAATTTCGGAAGCCAGGTGGTTGAGGATTTCCTGGGCGAAAGATGGTAAATCAATACCTCCGCCAAGTTTTGCGAGCATCGTTTTGCATTCGTCAAGCGAGATAACCTCATTCTTGACCAAAGCGTAAATAAACCATTGGACATCAAGATTCATATAGCACCTTTTAGATAGCTGAAAATAAGATAAAAACAAGTTATTAGTATAAACTTTACATTCCAATTTTCAAGCAGGCAACCGGACTATTTTGCAATATACGATAAACTTATCAGGAGACTTTTTAGCGCTTTAAAATTAGAATATTTCATGATTCAATTCGACGAAAAAATTGTGCATAAATTCCGCCCGGCATCCGGCCGTCCGGCGTCCAGCCTCTGTCAACATTTTATCTGGAACATGACGCAGTTTTACCAGATATTCCCGGTAGGCTGAATCTTCACGGCTGTAGGCTGCTGAACTCATCGCTTCATGCTCAGTGTTGTGCAATCTGGCATTTTCCCGTCCGGCAAAATGAAATGCGCGGGCAATGCCCACTGCGCCAATGGAATCCAATTTATCGGCATCATAAATAATTTTTTCTTCGATGGTTTCCGGGTGAATTTCATCCCGGTAACGGTGTTTTCTAACGCATCCGGCCACCTGTTGTGCCAGGTCGTCGGGAAAAGCATAATCTTTGAGTATGGCGATAGCTTCCTCGGCGCCTTTTGCCGCATGACAGAATTTGCCTTTTGAACTCATTTCTTCCGGGCGGGCAATATCATGCAATATTGCTGCCAGCCGGATGACGTTGATGTCTGCTCCTGGTTCTTCCGCCGCCAGGATTTCGGCATTGTGCAGCACGCGCAAAGTATGGTCGAAGTCGTGGCAGCCCGGTGCGGTTTCCAAGTGAGCTTTCACCAGCGCCGCAATCTCTTCAAATTTTTCTGCAAAATTGTTGTTGGTCATAAACAGCGACTCCTCTTAATTTTTTTCGTTCTGCAGTTTATCTATATCCGGCATTTTGAAGTTCTCCAGTTGATTCAGCAGGTCTTCCGGACTTTGAGCAACCAGAAGCGCCGCGCGGTGTTCAGGCTTTACAAAATGTTCTTTTACTGCATTGTCCAGAAATTCCAGCAGGGAATTGTAGTATCCGTTGACGTTTAACAAGCCGCAGGGTTTGGCATGGATTTTAAGTTGCTGCCAGGTTATGGCTTCCAGGATTTCTTCAAATGTTCCCAGTCCGCCCGGTAACGCAATCATGGCATCGGAAAGGTCAATCATCATGGCTTTGCGTTCGTGCATAGATTTCACCACCCGTATTTCGCTCAGTCCGTGATGCGCCAC
>JBAYVM010000427.1:0-2973 GCA_041674645.1 Victivallaceae bacterium
ATGTTGCAGGCAAATCTCAGCAATTGCGCCGGTGTGGCGTTCTGCGGCACACTGCCGACCGGAACCGGCATTGAACTTTACGTCCGGACTGCGGAAACCATAAAAGCCGCCGGGCTGCCGTTGTTGGTTGACTCATGGCAGAATATTGCTCCGGTTTTAAAAGTCGGTGGCAACATGATTCTCAAAGTTAATGCCGAAGAACTGCAAGTAATAACTTCTGAGAACAACACCGAAAAAGCCCTTTCAGCGGCAATCAATTCATTCCCGCTAAGCGCCATCGCCGTAACCGACGGGCCCGGCAATGCCCGCCTGGCGTTTGACCACCAGCTTTATAGTTTTGAATTGCCAAAACTTGAACATATTGTCAGTCCGCTCGGTTGCGGAGACACTGCCGCCGCAGTTTTTCTCAGTGAATATCTTCGCGGAAAAGAACTTCCGGACGCATTTGCCAGCGCCCTGGCCGCAGCCTCTGCGAATTGCCTGACCGCCGTCTGCGGCAGTTTCGATATAACCAACGCTAAACGAATTCAAAAAGAAATAGTAATTACCAACAAACAATTTTAACCATCCAGGAGAATACATCCCATGGAAAACAATGAATTAAAATCAAACTCAACAGAGAATATTGAAAACAATCGTCCGGTTGCTAAACAGAACGCCGCCAAAACCGGTTGCATGTGGATGCTGATGTCGCTGGGAATGATTTTCCTCCTGCTCCTGGTCTGCGGCATAATTGTCTGTTCCGTCGCCTTCTTCAGTTTTTTCAAGAACATGGAAGATGAATCCGCCGACAATTATCTGGCGTCTTATGAAAAAGAATTCATTTCAGGGAAACGCTCCTCCGAAAACACCATTCTGGTAATCCCGGTTTCTGGAGTAATACATTCAGGCCTGGAAGATTCGCCGTTCAGCGAAGCCGGCGCCGCTTCCAACAAAATCTGCCGCCAACTGGAAGCCGCTGCACGGGACAAATCAGTCAAAGCGGTAATTATCAAAGTCGATTCACCCGGCGGTGAAGTCGTCGCCACTGACATGATTTACCGGGCGATAAAGAAGCTCAAAGCCAACGGCACTCCGGTAATCGCCTTGATGGAATCTATCGCCGCCAGCGGTGGATATTACATCTCCGTTGGTTGCGACAAAATCATTGCTCATCCCATGACCACCACCGGCAGCATCGGAGTAATTGTTCAGACTTATAAATATTTCGAGCTGTTTAAAAAAGTCGGGCTGGAAAGTGAACCTTATACCTCCGGGCCACTGAAAGATATTTTAAGCGGAACCCGCCCAACTACGCCAATAGAAAAACAGATTATTCAGAAACATGTTGACGCGGTTTATGATCAGTTCGTTCAGATTATCGCCGACGGACGCCCCGGCCTGACCGTGCAAAAAATTAAAACTTCTGAAATCGGCGACGGCAGAATATTCATTGGCGCTGAAGCCAAAAGACTCGGACTGGTCGATCAGCTCGGCTATTTTGCTGACGCCGAAAAACTGGCGGCTGAAATGGCAAAACTAAAAGACGATTACGCCACCATTTCATACAAGAAAAAATTTTCTTTGACGGAATTGTTCAACAGTTCAACTCAAACTCCGGCTAAAAACCTGAATCTGAATCTTCCCGGAGCATCCGCCCAAACTCAATACAATCTAAAAAATGGCAGATTCTATCTGCTCCCCGCCTGGCATTGAAAATGGCAAAAACAGAATATATAAAGCTTGAATATTGAAATCATTATAAGATAACTTTATATTGTGTCCGTTTCACTTCAATAATAGATATCAGGAGGGAAGAAACAATGACAGCCACAGCAGAAGCTATATTTAAGGAAGCGGTTCAACTCAATCCGATTGACAGAGCCGAATTGATTCAGCGACTTTTTTTAAGTTTTGACAAGAAATCAAATGGACAGTTGGAAGATAATTGGAAATCTGAGGTTGAAGAGAGGGTTTCTGCCTATGAAGCCGGAAAAATACCGGCAGACACAATGGAAAATGTATTTGAACGGCTTTCCAAAAAATGAAAATAATAATTCTTGCCGTCGCCGAACAAGAACTTGCTGAAGCGATAGCCTACTATAATTCTGAATATCCTGGGCTTGGTTACGAACTTGCGCTGGAAGCCAAAGAGAGCCTGAGCCGGATAAATTTATTTCCTGATGCATGGCCACCATTCTCCCCAAACACCAGACGTTGCCTTATAAATCGTTTTCCCTATGGAATATTGTACAGAAAATATGAAACTGAAATTATTGTATATGCCATTATGCACTTAAAACGCAATCCTGAAAATTGGTCTAAAAGACTTCATAAATTTTTCTAAGCGAGCAAAAAAATAAACCTATCAACCAAACTACTTATTATAAAAAGGAACAGGACATGACAGCAATCGGAACACCATTAAGTTCAACGGCGGTAAAAGTAATGATGCTCGGCTCAGGCGAGCTCGGCAAAGAAGTGGCAATTGAAATGCAACGTTTCGGCGTGGAAGTAATCGCGGTTGATCGTTATGAAAACGCTCCCGCCATGCAAGTGGCGCACCGTTCCTACTGCATTTCCATGCTTGACGGGAAAGCGTTACGCGGAATCATCGAACAGGAAAAACCTGATTACATCGTTCCGGAAGTTGAAGCCATCGCCACCCCTACCTTGATTGAACTGGAGAAAGAAGGTTATAATATTATTCCCACCGCCAACGCGGCATTCCTGACCATGAACCGCGAAGGCATCAGGCGACTGGCCGCAGAAGAGCTTGGTTTAAAAACTTCTCCTTACCGTTTTGCCGCCAGCAAAGAGGAATTTCTGCAAGCGGTGGCGGAAATCGGTGCGCCGTGCGTGGTAAAACCAATCATGAGTTCCTCCGGTCACGGTCAAAGCGTAATCAAAACTGCAACCGACATCGAAAAATCCTGGCAGTACGCTCAGGAAGGCGGCCGCGCCGGAGCTGGAAAAGTCATTGTCGAAGGCTTC
>JBAYVM010000428.1:0-2957 GCA_041674645.1 Victivallaceae bacterium
AAACGGCTTGGGATAACGTCCGGCCAGTTTTACGACAGCAGTTTTCAATGGCAGACTGTTTAAACTGTTACGCTGTTCCTCGTTCATGCCCATTGCATAAGCCGTAGCGCTTATATCTCGCATCGACGACAAATTCAAAGTAATCGTTGTGTAAACGTTGGCAAGAACAGCATAGTCAAGGTCCGACGGCATCTGGTCAGCGAGGATTAGCCCCTGCCCGAATTCACGCGCCAGCGACACTAATTGCGCAACCAGCGGAATGCCGAGTGAAAACAGCCGCTTGGCTTCGTCAAACAATAACAAGTGCTTCAGTTGCCCTCGCTCCGCCAGCGTCAGCCGGTAAGTAAAAATCCAGTGAAAAATCAGTGTTGCCAGAAACGTCTGATATTCTATAGTCAAACCGTCCAATTCCAGCACAACTTGTTTTTTTAGTAATACAGTCATATCAAAACCGTCGCCGTTAACCATATCGCCAAGCAGAATAATAAACGGCCTCAAACGGAGCATAATTGTCCGGATGCTGTCTTTAGTGCTTGCCGGAACAGAATTGCTGCTCAATTTTTTACTCAGCTCCTCGCAAAAGCGGGTCATCGACGGAGTTCCAGGTAAATTGTAGAGTTCAAGCAGCGTTTCCAAAAACAGGCTTTTCGCCGAAGACGCGGCGCTTGAATAAAAATTCCCGAAGAATACGTCGGTAAAAATCGAAGCCCACTGAATTGGTAATGTTCCTTGCGGTGGTAGCAATGGATTAAACCTAAAGTTTTTCCAGTTGAAAACATGGACATCGTCGCTAAAACGAATCAGGCTTCTGTAGTCTCTTTTGAAATCGAAGATACAGAAAGGAATTGCCATTCTTGATAAGCTCGTCAGGATAATAATCAGCACGGTGGTTTTGCCTGCTCCTGATCTGCCGCTTTCAAGCAAATGCTGGTTCAATTCATTCCGGCTGATGCCGAATGGATAACGGATTTTGCGAATTTCGTCATAGATATAACCGATTTTTATTTCTCCGTCAACCAATCCTGGAGGAGGATAAGGCAGAAACGGATTATTGCTCTGCATTGCCGCGATATAACCGGGCGATCTGGCAATTAACTGAACTCCGCGGTTAACTATTTCCCGTACGGCCTTAAAGTCTCTTGACTTATAAGAAATCAATTTCAATGACTGGACAATTCGCGGATCATGTTCCATGCCCGCCCTTTTCGCCAACGCATATAAGTAATTAAATCCGCTCAGTCCGTTGCTAAAATTTTTATATTCATGCTGGTTATTCATGATTGTTTGCCCCAGGTATCTTTATTGAAATGCAATAACCGGTAATGCTGATTGCAGACAGTTATGTTTTCAAACACGCGAAAACACCTGAAGCATAAAGGCATTTTGCATACGGTGCAGAAGTTTAGCTTATCGGTAAGCTTTTGGCAATTATGGCAAAGTCCGCCGCCATGCAGTTCCGTCGATTTAATCAATCGCCCGTCCGCGCCGGTCATCAAAGCATCGGTTTGATTAGTCAGCAGGCCATCATTGGTGAATGATTCATGCTTGAATGTGCTCGGAATGTTTCCACCGGCAGCCGGACCGAAAACATGGACGGACTGTTGCTCCTGCGTACAATTTTCCGCCGTAAATTCATTTTGAATCATTTGCTCACGGAAATCATAAGTGGAAGCACGTGGTGGTTCTGGGCTTGCATTCTGATTATGAATTGTTGAAGTCGGTTGCACAGTTGACGGAGGATTAAAAATATCTCGCCTCCAGGCATCGGTTCCGGCTTTGAAAACGTTTTTTAGTTTTTGAAAAAATCTTTTCATTTTTACCTCCAGCATAAAACAATGATTTGAGTAATCAGCAATATTGCTTCAATAATAAGAATGATTTTCCAAGCAATGGTTTGGATTCCCTGCCGCCGAAAAATGAAACGTGCAGTAATATACGGTAAAATTAAACAGCCGCAGAATGCCAGCAATGATAAAGCATTCTGGAAGTTAGATTCCATTTCCTGAATACACTCCAAGCGGACAGACATTCCAATTACTGATGCCAGGATAAGCGCAACTGCCTGATAAGGCGCTGTATTCAACACATTATTGTTCTGTGCGTAGTTTTTGACTATTGCGCCAAAAGCAATACACAATAATAGAATCAAAACGCCTCGCGTTCCCAATGCTGTAATCTCGACCGGCATCCGTTCCAACCATTCCCAAACTTTTTCTGCCATGAATCTTAAAATATCCATTTTCTGTTGTCCTGATTTATGTTAGAAGTCTTATGTAAAATGAAGTTCCTGGAGAATTTAATAACCGGCAAATAAGACTTTACGTTCAAAACCTTATTCCCCGCCGGAGACTGGTTTTGCTTTTACTTCCACAAAATTTATATCCCGTGGTAAATTCATATTTCCGCAGAACCATGCGGTTGCAAACCAGGAACTGCTTCCTTGACCGTTCGGCGTTTCAAAATTATATCTTTTGTTGGGTATGAGCAGTTGAATGCCACCATGTCGTCTGTAGATTTTATGCCTGATTTCACCTTCAAGCGCCGTTAACGGCATAAGCAAGGCAAAAGGCTTCCTGAGCTCATAACATTTTGCTAAAAATTGTTCTTTGTGTGAATAAGGCGGGTTGGTGATGATGCATTGAAAGTCAAAGTTTATTTCATCCGCATAATCATGATTTAAAAAATCAACGCCATGTAAAATGTCTGTTGCAACTACCTCAAAGCCTTGTTGCCTGAAAGCATCATGCAGATTGCCTTTCCCGCAAGCACATTCCCAAATTGTCCAATCTCTGTTCAGGAATGGAAGCAGAATGTTAATTGCTTCCGCAGGAGTTTGAAAATCATCTCTACTTCCTTGCTTCATCGGCTTAGGTTTTTTAGTTTTGACGCCTTCGGTTCGGACAATGCCAATTTCTACGAGATTTTTTTGCTGTTCCATTTTTTTCCTCGCTTTTGTT
>JBAYVM010000429.1:0-2953 GCA_041674645.1 Victivallaceae bacterium
CGACCGCAGTAAAAAAAATACTGCAAGCGATTGATGCATTCACCGAAATAAGTGTTCTTAAAGATTACAGCCGCCATGATCGTTTTGTTGTGGCGGTAAAAAAATAACCAGGAATTACAGGCGAATTTGAAATGATTGAGTTTATCAAAACACTGGCGCTGGAAGCGGGAGAAATTGCGCTCCGCGAACGTAAAACTTTGGATGCCGGAAAAATCTTTGCCAAAGATTCCGACAAAGACATGGTAACGGCGGTTGACCGTCAGATTGAAGATTTTCTGATAAGCCGCATCCATGAAAAATTCCCCGCCCATGATATTTTCGGCGAAGAAACCGGACGTAGCGGAAACTCAAGCCGTTATTGCTGGGCGCTGGACCCGATTGACGGCACAACCTCCTACATTCATGACCAGCCGTACTATTCCGTTTCCATCGGTTTTCAGGAGAACGGAATAACCACTCACGGCGCAGTTTATGCTCCGCGACTGGGAGAATTGTTCACCGCGCAAAAAGGCGTTGGAGCCTGGCTGAACGGCGAAAAAATTGCCGTTTCCCCCAGAAATCGACTCAGCGAGTCTTTGCTGGGAACCGGTTTTGCCTGTATTCGCGCCAATTTAATGGAAAACAATCTTAAATATTTTGTCCGCATGATGCCGTTAATCCGCGGCATACGAAGGTGCGGTTCCGCCGCTATTGACTTGTCTTATGTCGCCTGCGGACGGCTGGAAGGATTCTGGGAATTGAACTTAAACCTGTATGACATTGCCGCCGGAGCGCTGATTCTGGAAGAAGCCGGCGGAAAAATAACCGACCTGACCGGCGGCGCCGACTATCCGGAAAAAGGTCTTGTTTCCTCCAACCGTTTAATCCATGATGAACTTTTGACCCGGCTCCACGAAGCTTAAAGAACGCTGTACTCCATGAACAGCCGGTTTCTGTCCACTGAAAAGCAGTTGAAACCGGCTGTTGATATAACCGAAGTTGATAAACCCGACGCTGACTTTTTTTTCGACGCTCCAATGAACTATTCGTATTCCCACTTATGAAACCATGGGTCATTGGTATCCTGCTGAAATTTTTTAATTTTATTTTTGAAGGATTCAACTAATTCAATATATTCCGGCAACTCCGCCAGATTGCGTAATTCGTCCTGGTCATTTTCCAAATCATATAGCTCAAATTGCGGACGATGCAGGTAATTCTCAAGCAGTCGTTTTCCGAGGTAGTCCGACTCATTTTCTTTTGCCTGCCGCCACGAGGCGGAAATCCACAAGTCTGAAGCAAAGGGGAATTGACGCGGATGAGCAATATTATAAATGAACTTATATTTTTTAGTGCGCACAACGCGCATTGGATAGTAGTTTGTCAACTGATGGAAGGAATGAGAGGCATACACTTCTTCCGGCCAGTCCTCAAGATTTTTTTTCCCTTCAATCATCGGACGAATTGAGCTTCCGAAGAAGTTATACCCGGAGCTATTAACTCCAGCATAATCTAAAATCGTCGGGGTAATATCATACCAGGCGGTCAAAACATCACAAACACTGTTGGCGCTTTGCGTTTCTCCCGGCAGTTTGAATATACATGGCAAATGCATGCCCGGTTCATAAAGATTTGTTTTGGACATCGGGAACGCCGCGCCGTTATCGGATATGTATATAATCAGCGTATTATCATAAATATTATTTTCTTTAAGTATTTCAATCAGCCGTCCGACGCCACGGTCCATTCTGGATATAGACTGATAATATTGAGCAAGCTCCGCCCTGACTGCCGGAGTGTCGTTTAAAAATGAAGGCACAATTACATTATCATAACTTTTTTCTTTATCACCAGGAAAGTCATGTTCCGGGTTGCCAAAGCTGTTGGGCGCTAATTTTCCATCACCAACAGTTCTGCCGTCGCGATGGGGGTTAAAGCTGCAGTAATAAAGGAAAAATGGCTTGTCTCCGCTCAAGAATTCCCTGCTTGCTTCTGCCATGGCAACATCGTCCCTCGTCTGACCATAGTCTTCTATTTTTAATTGAAATGGATATACTTCTTCGGGAGCAAAATGCCGTTTTCCGATGCAGGCGGTGCGGTAGTTTGACTGGTTAAGAATCTTAGGCAGTGATACTATGTTGTCATAACAGGAGAAATGGTGTACTCCATGCGTATGTCCGAAAGTTCCGTTAGTGTGGTTATGCAAGCCGGTCAGGATGACTGATCTGCTGGCGGAGCAGGACGCGGAGGTGCAAAAAGCGTTTGTAAAACGAACTCCGTCATTAGCCAGTTTATCCAGATTAGGGGTTTTGATTACAGGGTTGCCGTAACACCCCAGGGATTCGCGTCCATGGTCGTCAGCGACAATTAAAATTATATTCGGACGTTGATTATGCATAATATTTTCTCTATGTATTTTTTCTAAAAGGATAGCTTAAAAAAAGTAATTTTCTGTGGAAATCCGTTTTTCCCAGCCCGTCTGGTACGCTCTTTAAGTTCTCTTTTGCCTCCATAATTATTTTAGTATTTCCGCCATCCAATAAGACTTGATTTAAATTCTTGGTCATCAAGTATTTCAGGATTTGATTTTTTCAACGCCTGCCGGGATTCGTCAAGCATGTTGAAATCGCCGTTTTTCACACACCAGGCAATCAGTTTTTTTCTCATGCCGGTTAAGATTTCCTTGCATGCCGGATCACCAGCAAAATTGCGCAGTTCATAATCCGGCAAAGTCGTGTCGTAAAGCTCTTCCACCCCGCCGGCTTCGGAATAGATGTATTTCCAGCGGAGGTCGCGGTACATATACTTCTGCAACGGCGAATCAAGCGTTTGAGACACAAAATAATCCCGCCCCGGTGCTTTGGGATTGCGGATTGCCTCTGACAGATCAATGCCATCCAGGCCAGACGGAATTGGTAGACCGGACAGAGCACAGAGTGTTGGCAATACATCTTGCAAACCGGCTAACTGTTCC
>JBAYVM010000430.1:0-2939 GCA_041674645.1 Victivallaceae bacterium
TCAAATATCCCGGAAGAAATGACCTGGGATTTGCAATCCATCTACAAAACTCCCGCTGACTGGGAAAAAGATTTCGCCAATATCGAACCGTTAATGGACAAATTCATGGAATACAAAGGCCGCCTTGCCGAATCTCCGGCGGCGCTCCTTGGCGCAATTCAAACCATGGACAACATGGAACGCCTCGCGGAAAAAGTTTATGTTTACTCGCACTTGAAATCGGATGAAAATACTGCGGATTCAGAAAACCGTTCACGGGTTGACCGTATCAGTTCACTGTTCGCGGACATCTCCGGCAAAACCGCCTGGTTCGAACCTGAAGTCATGGCAATTCCTCCGGAAAAAATTAACAACTTGCTCGAAAGCAACGAGTTAGCGTTCTACAAACGCAGTCTGCTTGAGCTGCTCCGCCAGCGTCCGCACACGCTGTCCGAAAAAGAGGAACGGATTCTCGGAATGGCTTCCGATGTCATGGCCGTGCCGCAGAAAACTTTTTCCATGCTGAACAATGCCGATATGAAATTTCCGGAAGTTGTTAACGATTCCGGCAAAAAAACTGAACTGACTCACGGCAACTATCTGCATTTTCTAGAAAGCGCCAAAAGAAACGTGCGTAAAAACGCCTTCAAAGCCATGTTCGGCGCTTACGAAAAATTGCGCAACACCTTCGCCGCGACGCTCGACGGAACCGTAAAAAAACACATACTGAACTCAAAAATCAGAAACTATCCGTCCGCGCTCGCGGCTTCACTTTTCGAAGATGATGTTCCCGATTCCGTCTATCTCAACCTGATAAAAGCGGTGAAAGAAAAACTTCCAGCCCTCCACAAATACATTAAACTCAGAGCGGATGTCATGGGACTGAAAAAGCTCGACATGTACGACTTGTACAATCCGTTAGTGCCGGAATGCAAAGTCAAAGTCAGCTGGGAGCAGGCCGTAACCTGGGTCAAGGAAGCGCTTAAACCGCTGGGCGAAGAATATTGCGCCATTCTGGAAAAAGCCTTTTCTGAACGCTGGATTGATGTTATGGAATGCCGGGGAAAACGTTCCGGCGCCTATTCCAGCGGTTCGTATGACACTTTTCCGTACATTCTGCTGAATTTCAACGGCACGCTGAACGACGTGTTCACGCTGGCGCATGAACTCGGCCATTCCATGCACTCATATTATTCCAACCGGGAACAGGATTACCATTACGCCGATTACAGTATTTTTGTGGCGGAAGTTGCCTCCACGACGAATGAACTGCTGCTGCATGATTACCTGATGAAACACAATGACCGCGAAGATGTTCAAGCCTACCTGCTCTGTCATCTGGCGGACGAAATCCGCGGCACCATTTACCGCCAGACCATGTTCGCGGAATTTGAACTGGATATTCACAAAAAAGCGGAAAAATCCATTCCGCTGACTGCCGACCTGCTCTGCCGGGAATATTACAAACTGAACCAGGAATATTACGGTAAACACGTCAAGGCCGACAAACTGGTTGAAATGGAATGGGCGAGAATCCCGCATTTCTACTACAATTTCTATGTTTACAAATACGCCACCGGCATGTCCGCCGCGATTAAGTTGAGCAGTAACATCCTGAGCGGAGATAAAAAATTGATTGCCGACTATTTCGGTTTTCTCAAAGCCGGTGACTCCAAAGATGTTCTAGACATAATGAAAGACGCCGGAGTTGATTTGTCAACCCCTGCCCCGGTTCTCGCCGCGCTGGATGTATTCGACCGCAACATCGATTTGTTGCAGGAAAAATTGAAGAAATAGCGAAAAAAGTATTAAAGTTCTAAAATGCGGAACTTCTAAAGTTGTTAAGTGTTTAAGACTGGAAGATTGGAGGGATTCGCTCTGTCGAATCCTCTTCCCAAAATCCCGGTTGCCACGAATCCCGCAGTCGCGGGACTCTCCATTAAATTTCTCCGGCATTCATTGACTTCATGGTGAAGCGGGCAGTCATTCCGGGAAGATCAACCGCGTTGATGGTGACGATTGATTCGGCATTCAGCTCCATATTGGCGGAACGCAATTTGTATTCATAAGCCAGTTCCGGCAGCATGATGGTAAACCGGTTGTCCATCCGTTCCACTACCACCGCCCTGCCCTTCCAGTCGGGATGCTGGTCAAGATAGACCAGTTTCCAAAATTCATTCACCACTCGTTCCAGACGACGCAATTCTCCGGACGCGCTTTCCGATTTGGCGATTTTTCCATCAATCTCGACCGTTGGCAATAAAGGTTTTCCGGCCAGATACAATCGTATTTGCTGATGCGCCAGCAAGTCGCCGTAACGGCGCAATGGACTGGTAATCCGCACATAAGGTTCAAGGCCGAGCCCGGAATGCCGTCCGGGAATAGTTTGAACCGAGGTAACGGTACAGCCGCGCCGCGCAGAAAACATTCCGGCCAGCGTTTCCGGTTTTCCGGCGATATCCGGTTCCGGCTGAACCGCGAATGGCAGAGGAATATCGTGTTGAACGGCAAATTTTCCCACTGCCGCGCCAGTCGCCATCATGGATTCAGCCACCATTTCCCGGCTTTGCAACAACGGCAACGGTTTGATTATTACCTCTCCGGCAGTAACTTTTATTTTCACTTCCGGCAATTCAATGCGTAATGCCCCGTTTTCCTCACGGAATTTTCTGAATTTTTCCAGCAACGGCGCGATTGAACACAAGGGCTCCTCATTCAGACGCGTTTCCGCCTGTTCATAAGAATAGCGGGTGACATTAACGCGGGAAGCCACGGCTTTCTCCAACGTCGGTGCGCCATGTTCATCAAAACTGATAGCAAATGACAACGCGGGAGAAGTTTCCTGCAAACCCAAGCCCAACTGATGCGTTACCGCGAGCGGCAGCATGTGTATGGTCTGTTCCGGCAGATATAAATTCGCGCCGCGCGTCTCAGCTTCCAGGTCAATGTCACTGCCCGGA
>JBAYVM010000431.1:0-2934 GCA_041674645.1 Victivallaceae bacterium
CACAAATCGGTGTTAGCAGTGCCAGAACGCAACGGAATAAAATAGTCATTAAAATCATTCTGATAAAGCATACTGACAGTGCCCAACTGCTTGAGATTGTTTCGACAGGAAATTGACTTCCCTTTCTCGCGCGCCTTATTCAGCGCCGGCAGTAACATTCCTGCCAAAATCGCTATTATGGCGATCACGACGAGGAGCTCAATGAGGGTAAAAACCTTCATTTTTGATTGTTTTGCATTGTTCACGACACACCTCCTTGTTATTGTTTTTTCATTTCGCATTCTCATCAAAATCTTTCCTTTATTTTGTTAGGTTACTAATTATTTTGCACGAACTTCCGTGAATTATTTCCGGGGGATAAATCAGATTTATTTGTCCGCTGGCATTAAACTTCATTTTTTTCATTAATACATCCACCGCAGTCTTGCCCATCATTTGCAATGGCTGTTTCGCGCAAGTCATTATTCCAAATTCAGGCTTTGCCCTGGCCTCATCAAATACGACTATTGAAAGTTGTTCCGGCACCTTTATCCCGTTATTTGCCAGTGTTTCAAGAAGTTTGTTCTGCAAAGCTCCACCATTAACAAAAACCGCGGTAATTTCAGGATGCTGTTTTAAAAATTCAACGTTTTTGCTAAGGTCAAACTCACCTGTGAATTCAACATTACTGCATTCGTCTGTCGGCAGATTATGCTTGAGCATAACATCGTAATATGCCCGGCGGCGTTCACAAGTTGGTTCATTAGCATGGCGAGCACTGACAAAAGCAATTCTGCGATGCCCCATTCCAATCAACAAATCAAAGAGTTGCGACGCTCCGTTGTAGTGGTCGCAAACGACCGAATCACTACCGGGCAAAGTGCGGTTAATCAATACATGCGAGAAACCGTTCTGCCTAACATCTTCAATATACTGACGTTCTTTCTGGGTACCGATGGAAGTCATAATCAAACCATCAACCTGATGTTGAAACATATATTCAAGCAGACTCATTTTTTTATGTTCCAACTCGAAACTGTTGATATATTTAAAGTTGACCTGATTTTTAATCAGTCCGGCAGTCAAACCTTCAGCCAGTCCCATCAAATAATCATGCCCGTAATAATTTTCGAAAGGAAATATGCCAATCGTGTATTGCATATTACTGTAGAAACCGCCATTATCAATTGGCGGCGGAGCCGGTTCCTGGGTTTTCAACACAGTTGTGTCAGCGACAAAAGTTCCTTTGCCTTTAATCCGGTACAAAATGCCTTCGCAAGTAAGTTCATTCAAAGCCCGGCAAACAGTCGGAGCGGCAACTTTAAAAATCTCTGCCAATTCATTCTGCGACATGATTTTATCGCCCGGAGCCAACTTTTGAGCATTAATCATCTCAACTGTCCGGTCTTTTACCTGCTTCACTAAACTCTTTTTGGCAATCTGTATCATTCAACATTCATCCAAGGTTCTCAAGTTTATCAAACTTACTACAAACCTATTATATATGATTCGCCAAACGTTGTCAATACCCTGACACAAAAAAAACTAAAAATATCGCAAATAACCTTAAAATAATCAGTAAAAACATTTATTTACCAAAATGAACAAGTTTGAACAACCAAGAGTAATATATCTAAAAATCACTCTGGATTATGTTTCAATACATCCTGTAAAATCTTATTGCACAGATCACATGAATCACAGTTTTCCGCGCAACCGGAACTCAACTTAAACCAGTTTTCAGGGAAAGATGAATTGTCTATAGAATAAGGGGCAAATATGGAAGAGAATGCCGGTTCCAGCAAATCCAGCAGATTACCGTTGAAAGACCTGGCGGCATACGCTCCTATTACCATCCGCGGATGCGAATGCTGTCGCGTTGCCAGTTTTACGACCGGAAAGATATCATCGTAATAATGAATATCTTCCGGACGTATCCAGGTGGCTTTAAGAATTTCAGCAAAATTTTCCGGCTTGCGGTACAAATTCCAGCAAACATGCGGTGTCCAGCCAGGAATATTCTTCATTTCATCAATTTCCGCATCATGCGCCACTAAATTATCATGAAACGTCTGCCCGGGACAATAGCGCAGACAACCGCTGTTAGCCAGCATATATAAGCCTTTGCCGTTGTCATCACACCATGACTTAATCTTCCGTACCGCTTGTAAATCGCGCTGAATATCACGTTGAATATAAAAACTGTCAAACAATCCTGAAACATAACGCATCGCTTGAATTGTTCCAAGCCGCATATTAACCGAGGCCCTGACTTCGGTTTCAGGGAAATATTTTTTTACCGTTCTGGCAATTGTCAATGAGGTTGTGGTAACAATATCAGTCGGCATCCCAATGTCTCTCAAATGATCGAGAATGGAACCGACTTCATTCTCCAACTGTTGACTTACGGCTTTAGCGCCGTAACAATTAGCGTTAAAGAGCAGGTCGAGTTTAATCCCCATAGCTTTGATTACAGACAAATCTTCTTCCAGTGTCTGCTGAGCATTCCAGTCAACCAAACCTCTACTTTTTCCCAATGCAGCGCGACCGGACGCCATACCTGTCCACGGAAAATAGACTTCCGAAATATGCTCCATGTAATCTTTCACGATTACCGGAAAACGCTCACCATTTTCCGGCTGTTGATATCCAATTGCGAATTTCATTTTATTACCTCAATCCGCTTCCTGACCGGTTTTCTCTTTTTTCTGCCGGTAGACCGCGTCTTCCGGGTAAACCGCTTCACTGTTCCAGTCAACTTTCCACGCCTGACGACGTCGGAATTTCTCTTTGAATTTATTCTGCAATACTCCGCGGTTTTCCATTGCAATCATGCAAGCCCGGGTACAGCCGCGAGCTCCGCAAACCGCTTGTCCTGTATTGTAAAGATTCTTTGGTTTCTTTTTGAAAGGGTTCCAGAATCCTGGAACGTTTTTAACATCGCCGTAATCCATA
>JBAYVM010000432.1:0-2925 GCA_041674645.1 Victivallaceae bacterium
ACTTTTGCTATCAGCGACCGCAGATTGGTAATCATCGGGCTTTTGCCGACGAGTTCTCGAGTTCCATAACGTTCAAAATGCGTAATCATCTCATTCTGCTCTTCTTTTAATTGATTTCTGCCTTCGGCCAGCGTTCTGATGGCCGTGCCGTAGGCATCGAAATCCTGATAGTTACGATAAAAATACATTGCCGCGTCTAGAATTAGCAGTTTGCGTGCCAAATCCGGCTTGTTGTTCTTTTTACCCTCGCTGTTCAATATTGTCAGCAGATCAGACGCATCTTGTTGATATAGTTTTGCCACCCAACTGGTCAAATATTCATCATTCGGATTAATTTGGCAATTAACGATTTTACTGAATTCTGCTGGCAGCCATTCGGGCAGGGGCAACGCACTCAGCCAATTAACGGCAATTTTTTTATCATGCAACCGTTTAACCAGCGTCAGTAGATAATCCGGTTCACCGCGCCAGCCAATGCCCAGGATAATGACTGTTTGCAATTCATCTGGCGGCCTTTCCGCCAGCTCGGCCAGTTTTTCCGGTAAACGGTTAGTGCTGCTGCCGATGACTTTAGCATCAGGAAATTTTCGCAGAGCGACCGCGGCGGCGCAGCCATAATCTTTCCAGCCCCATCCAGTTATAATCAATGTATTCATAATTCTCCTTTCCTGAGATTAATATTTTTTACCGCAGAGTTCGCGGCGGAACGCTGAGAACAAAACAAACTTTATTACAGGTTATTTCTCCATCCATTTATTAAAGTTAAAATATAGTTGGTCGGATAGTATTATCAAACTAAAGAAGCGTTAATGCTAAACGCTCTGGCTTCCCGGAAATCGGTTTCGACGGAGTGAAACTCTCTATAGGCGGGTAATCGGGCTTCCCAAACCGGCGCGTTCCAAACGGTCGGCAACAGCGTTTTGTATGAGTTTTGCCGTTCGGCGGTTTGCGCCAGCGGCGAAGCCGTCATAAATTCAGGATTGTTGAATTTTTCCCATATCAGTTTTATAATCATGACATAGTAAAAACCAACGCCGGAATATTTGTTTTTTTTATTTTCAGGCAGTTGAATAGTTGTCAAAGTGACTTAATTTTTGTCAGCTGTCACGGGTTGTAACTTTTTTTGTAAGATTCGTGCTAAACAAAAAATAAAATAACGTTTTTTTACAATTTAACAGGAGTTGTATGTTATACTGGCTTTCTACCTACAGTGAGGTTTTCGGGCCTTTGCGTCTATTTGAATATGTAACTTTCCGGGCTGGCGGGGCGGCGTTCACGGCGATGCTGTTGGGAATATTGCTGGGGCCGTTCACAGTCAGGAAGCTGAAAGAATTCAGGACGATGGCGCCGTGCCGTTTCCAAGGTTTGATGGATGAGCAGTTTATTGACCGCAACAAGGATAAAACTCCGAGCATGGGCGGTTTGCTAATCGTGTTTTCGATTGCGGTGGCTTCACTTTTATGGAACATTCCGGCGAGTCCGATTGCATTGATTCTGCTGTCGTCAATGTTGTTGTTCGCGGCGTTGGGTTTTGTTGATGATTTTGCCAAAGTGGCTTACGGTAAACGAGATGGAATTCCGGGAAAAGCAAAACTGATAATACAGTTTATTATTGCGTTGGCGGCGCTGGTGTATCTTGACCACATTCCGGAGACCGGACATTTGATGCGATTGTTAATGGTTCCGCTGTTTAAATATCCGGTTTATTCCGGCATTTGGGTAATCGGTTTCGGCGCAATTGTTATTGTCGGCGCTTCAAATGCGGTTAATTTGACTGACGGCAAGGACGGGCTGGCGACAGGCTGTTCAATTTTTTGCGCATTGGCGTATGCGGTGTTTGCCTATATTTGCGGACATAAAATATTTTCCGGTTATTTGAGCGTGCCATTTATTCCCGGGGTCAGCGAAGCGGTGGTATTTGCTTCCGCGCTGGTCGGCGCATGTATCGGTTTCCTCTGGCACAACTGCCATCCGGCATCAATGTTCATGGGAGACACCGGCAGTTTGGCTTTGGGCGGAACGATTGGTATGATTGCGGTTATGGTGCGTCAGGAATTACTGCTGGCTGTTGTCGGCGGCGTGTTTGTTATGGAAGCCGGTTCAGTAATTATTCAGGTTGCCAGTTTCAAACTTACCGGGAAACGAGTTTTTCTCTGTACTCCGATTCATCATCATTTTGAACAGAAAGGCTGGACGGAAACGCAAATTGTCACCCGGTTTTGGATATTGGGCGGCGTGTTCGCCCTCATGGCGCTGGCTACACTGAAACTCCGGTAAACCTAGAAAAAGCAGTTGAATCTTGTTTTTAGTTTTATGTTGTTTAAAACAAATACTTTATGGTAAACTTAAAAATAACTGAAAGTTATTTTTTATGGAACCGGCGAAAATGCAGATTTCAACCTCTCCGGGTCGGCCATTGCACCATGTCTGCATTGCGATTTTGAACTTGCAGTGGTTACCACAGCGGCGATCAAAATCACAACACATCCACGGCACACTGACTCGACTGCTTTTTTAGGATAACATTGCAATCTACGGCTGGAACAGATAGCCGGGGATTTTTTCCCGGTCTGGTGCAGGCTTACGATTTTTCAGTTCTGCCGCCGGTTTCCAGCCATCAGGAATCAGACAGCCGAGCACGGCGGCGCTGGGGCCGATGGTTTCCCAAACGGTAAATTCATTTTGCGGCACGGCATATTCTTCAATATTCGCGAAACGCCGCCATACCGGATACATATTGTCCATAATACTGGTCATTTGGTCGTAGTCCAAAAATTTCCCCTGACTTAACGCATTCGGCATCAGGCAGGTTTTTATTCCGGAAAAATCATGGTCGCGACGCGGTTCGTAATCCAGACCGTAAACCATTTTTTTCGCATTGTAGTCCACGCGGAAAGTGAAGGCGTAAATTGAAATTCCCGGGAA
>JBAYVM010000433.1:0-2923 GCA_041674645.1 Victivallaceae bacterium
ATACAATCCGAATCCCGCATTGCGCGATGCGTGGCTTAGAAAAGATTTTTCCGCTGTGATATTAAATATTGGAACGCTGTCCGATTTGAGCGTGGAATTGATTAAAGGCGGTATTCCTTATGTCGCAAGCGTTAATTGCGCTTTTGCTTCAAATGAAGTGTTTATGGAGAATGGATTGCTGCCTGTTTTTGAACATCTCGCGCGGCGCGGCGCAAAGCATATCGGGGTGATTTCGCTTGACGGTAATATAAATCAGGCAATTGAAAATAAATTTGACCATGAAGCGCGGCTGCGTCTGGAGGCAATGAGTTTGATTTTCTCTGATATTCGACCGGGCGATGAACTCAATATTTTTGACGCGATAATCGCAACCGATGACTTTGAGGCTTTAAAACACATTATGGAGCTGATGAAATTCAAAGACCATTCAAAAGTTGTGATTTTCGCCAATGCCGCGATGTCTTTTCCCGCGCAGTTCAGCCGGGTGACAATCCGGCCTGAGGCAGTCGCGCAGGCATTGTGGGAATTGCTCTGCCTTCAGTTCAGTTCCGGAAGCAACGCGGTAAGCAGCCGGATGATAAAATATGAATATGATTTAAAATAACGTCAATAATGATTTTTAGTTTAAAATTTAAGGAGATGGTATGATGTTTGATTTAAACCGTGAACTGAGTCGCAAACTTAATTGCGGAAATCTGGCAATTCAACCTTACACGGTGTTGACCTCCGGAAAAATTCTGCCGGATTCGTGCAACATAGAACACAATACCAAGGCTGAAATAACTCACGTCGCGCTCAAATACGGCGATTTGCTGAAAGAAGATTTGTTTTTTTACCTGCATGATGGCTATGTGGTCTGCCGCCGTTCAACCGCGAATGTCAGCGGAAAAATGTTAGCATTAAAAGAGACCGGCCTTGAACTTAAAGGAATGAATTTTTCCGGAGCGCCGGGCAAAGATTATTTTTATCACGTGGAAAATCCTAGAATTTACAGTAAATTCACAATTCCGGTTGACTTAAAACGCACGGCGGAAATGGTCGAAGACAGCGGATTTGATACGCTGGCCGGCAATCGCTGGGCGGACCCGGGCGTGGTCAGTGAACGGATTGGCGCTTCGCCGTATCAGCCGTTTCCGGCAATTCTGCTGTCCAACTATGAATCCGCTTATGGTCTGGTGCATGGTTCTTTGTCGCAGCAGGTATTTTTTCACAATTACCTGACCGGACATCGCGACGGAAAACTTTATCTGGATATTCTGGCTTCATTCAAGTCTATTGGACATTATGAAATGCAACCCGGAAAAGTGCTTGATGATTTATGGTATTTGGGGCGGACTGAAGCCGCTGCGGATATTGAACGGATTTTCTCCGGATATGTTGAGGTTTTAAAACAGCATTTGCCACCAATGTGGGGTTCCACAAATATCAACCGCCATTCGTTGGTCTGGGGTTCGTGGAATGATGGAATTTTCCGAAAAATAGATCAGGAACGCCTGTTGAAAACCGCAGATTTCCTGGCTGAAAATTTCCCGATGGTCAAGTGGATGCAGATTGATGACGGCTATGCCAGGAGAGCAACGGATTTGAATACCGCTCACGGGTTGGGAATGCCGTATGAAGGCGAGGCGGGCGTGGCAAAAGAAAAATTTCCGGAAGGTCTGAAAGTGTTTGCGGATAAAGTCAGAGAACGCGGCATTCGGCCTGCGGTGTGGATTGGCGGATTTGTTCCGCACGACACGCCGCTGTTCAAAGAGCATCCGGAATGGTTTTTGGATTATTCATATCGGGTTAAAGGACGTTCGCCGCTGGATGTCAGCAAGCCGGAAGTGCGTGAATATATGGAACAGGCGTTGGACTATTTCTTCAAGGAATCCGGTTTTGAAGGCATGAAGCACGATTTTTGGAGCTATGCTTTTGAAGACAGCCACGATTTGCTCGCCAATAAAAATGCCTCCGGTTATGAATATCGCGACTGGTGGCTGAAAGAAATTAGAAAACGTATTCCGGCGGACGCTTATTTGCAGACCGGTTGCGACATTGTGATGGCTAACCCGTTCCTGGGACAGTATTTTACCAATTATCGTTACGGCATTGATATCGGCAGTGGAAACTGGGAATTTGTGAAAACTAATTTTCTCTGGGGAACCGCCTGTTTTGCGCTGCATGTTGGCGAGTTAATTGTTCCAAACAGCGATTCCGTCGGTCTGTTTCCAGATCTGTCTGACGAAGAAGCCTTGCTGTGCATAAATTATTGCTTGATAACGCGTTCAATGGTGGAAGTTGCTGGCTGGCTGTACGATGAAGACGCCGATAATCCGCGATTTAAATTTTTGAGAAAAGCCATCTGTTGTCCGAATAACGGGCAGGAAGTATTCTTCGCCGGTTTTAACTATCGCGAAACCGAAGAAGCCCCCGCAGTCTGGTATCTGAAATCTCCACATTTTTCACTGAAATCAGTCGTGAACGGCTTGCCGTTGCGCACCGTGGCGATTTTTAATATCAGCGATGAGGAACGCGATTTCGTCGTCGATTTTAAACAACTGGATTTGAATGCCGGAGAATATCTGGTTACTGATGTGTGGAATGACGCGACCGAGCTGGAAGGTGGCAGCTTCACCCGCCATTTGAAAGCGCACGACAGCATTCTGCTGGCGGTGAGCGCAACGGAAGAAACGCCGCAGGTGTTGGATGCCAACCTGAAAATTGACGCAGTTTGCGCCAGCGCTGAAAAACTGGATGTTGCATTCGGTTATGGCGGCAAGTTCACTTTGACCTTGTCCAAACGTCCGGTAAACGCTGAAGGTACCACTATTTCCGTGACTGAAGGGAAAAATAACTGGCTGGTCTCCGGTGAGATCGCCCAGCCCGGAACAGTATCTTTCAAATTCTAAAAATCAAAAAAAACAAAAAGTTTAACCACGAA
>JBAYVM010000434.1:0-2918 GCA_041674645.1 Victivallaceae bacterium
TAGCCCAACGGAAATATAATGTTCGACTCCTGCGGAGTCGCAGATTTTTTTTGTCGGATTATTCTATAAACGTGTTATCCCGTAGGGATAATAAAACTAACTGTCTGTTGAATCACAGAAAAACATGCGTTCAATTTGGACACATGCGCGGGCTCAAGTACAGAGCTCTGATAATCATTAGAGGCGCTGTTATCTTTTTGATTTTTGAGTAGTTTCAAACGTTTTGCTGTTCAGTACGGTCTATTGTTTTATAGACCGGTTTTATCATTCTATTTGCTATTTTTTTACTGGCTTTAAATAGCCAAAAGCCATTTTGTGGTGGCGTTTTGAATGAATTGTCAGGATAACCAGAAAAAAGAACCGGTTTTTTCTTGACCTTTATGAAAATCTGTGTTAATGGTAAAGCGTTTTTATTATGTTGGCGGGAAGAGTTCCGGCAAAAGTGTACAATAATCAGGAATACGGTTGGCGAAAAATGGCTCATCTCTTAAAATATGAAAAAGTTAAGAATAATATATTAACTGATATTCGGAACGGTATATATCCGCCAGGCAGTCGTATTCCGACCCGAGAAGAATTGATTTGTAAATATTCTGTAACTAGAACAACCGTTAATCAGGCATTGAAAGTGTTGGTTGACGGCGGGGTTCTGATAACTTCAAAACGTGGTGGCACGGTTGTTACTGGCAGAAAAATGCCGTTCAAGGTGGCGTTTGTATCAAGTATGGGGGAATTTGCTCCGAGCAATGCAGCCAGAGGTGATTCGGACAGTTCAGGGTTGTTGAAGCCGTTACTGCTTAATCCTGCATCAGAATTCAAACTGGAATTTCTTGATGCGAAGCGCGTATCCGGTGATTTAAGTTTCATCGGCAAATATGATGTAGTTGTGTGGTCGATGCCGGCAGATGCTGTTCTGGCTAAACTTCCTTTGTATCGTGACCGGGTTATAGTTCTCAACCGTTACCGGAATGACTTGAATTTTATTTCCACTAATCACCGGCAGGCTGTGCGTGAGATGACAGAATACAACATTGCACAGGCCGGAGATTCGCCGCAGTTGTATTTTCTATCTTTAGCCACGGCCGAGGATTTTGTTTCACGTGAGCGGCGTGAAGGTTTTGTTGATGCGTGTGCTGACGCAAAAGTTTTTTATCGCATCTGCGAGTTGAAGTCATTTGAATATGAAGATGTGCTTAAATCATTGTTGGATATTGAATTCGAGGCCGGTAGTCCGATTGTTTTGACGGCTCCACGATTGGCATTTACTGGCGCGGTAATTCAAATGGCGCGAGAAAAAGGACTGGTTTTTCAAAAGGATATTTTCTATTCTGACTTTGACAATCCTTATGCTTTACGCAATACTGGAACTAAAATTGTTTCCGCGGTTCAGGATTATGCTGGAATGGGGCGGGAATTGCTAAATGTATTAAGCAGTTTTGGTGATAAAAAAATTGAAATATTCGTGCCATTTCAAATGATGAAATAACGGTTTCCGCAAAATTTAATTTCCCCGCTTTTCATGGCAGGCTTGCTTTTCGCGTTTATTACTGTAGTTTTAGACAAATAATAAAATAGTGACGAGTGACTAGATTATTACTTATTACACGCCTGATGCGTGACAACCAAGGTGAAAAATGAAATTTAGTGAATTAGGCGTGTTGCCGATTTTAGAAGCGGCTTTAATTAAGGAAAAAATTTTAGCGCCGACGGATGTGCAGTCTGTTGTTATTCCGCTGATAATGCAAGGTAAAAACGTTTATATCAGCTCCGAAACCGGCACGGGTAAAACCTTGGCTTATCTGTTGCCGTTGATTTCGAAGATTGACCTGGAATCCAAAGAGCTTCAGGTAATGGTTATTGTGCCAACTCATGAACTGGCTTTGCAGGTGCAAAAACAGGTTAAAACTCTGGCGGAAAATTCCGGTCTGAATATTCGGTCGCAACAATTGATTGGCGGCGCTTCGATTGAACGGCAAAAGGAAAATCTCAAGTCCAAGCCGCATCTGGTGGTCGGTTCTCCGGGGAGAATTATTGACCTGATTAAAATGCGCAAACTGAAAGTTCATGAAGTAAAAAGTATCGTTATCGACGAGGCGGACAAGTTGCTGGTTTCAGATGGCTTGCCGGATACCAGGGACATTGTTCGCGCCACACTTGGCGGCAGGCAGATGATTTTTGTTTCCGCTACAGTTATGCCGGAAAGCGCTGCTGAAGCGGGATTGATGGCTCCTGACCTGGTCAATGTTCATGCGAACGCAAATAAAATCAATCAGGATATTAAACATTATTACTTTGTTTCCCGCGAAGACGAAAAGCCCGAGCTTTTGCGTAAACTGATTAACGCATTCAAGCCGGAACGCGCAATCGTCTTTGTTCATCGCAACTCTACTGCGGGTGAAATTGCTCGAATACTGGCAGAACGCAAAATCGCGGTTGCCGCAATTCATGGAAAGTGTGACCGCACTGTCCGCAAAAAAGCTTTGCACGATTTCAGAACTGGCAAGGTGCGAGTGTTGATATCTTCGGATATTTCGGCCCGCGGGCTGGATGTGAAAGATGTTACCCATATTTTTAATCTGGACATTCCGACTAAAAGCGAAGACTATCTGCATCGGGCAGGGCGTACGGCGCGCGCAGGCGCCACAGGTTGCTCGGTATTATTAATGACACATCCGGAAGTAAGTTTTATTCATCGCTATAAACGCGACCTCAAAATTGACATTGTCCAGGCTAGAACAGAATACGGTGAAATTATTGTTGGAGAGCAGACGGTTTAGTTAGTCTGATATTTGGCGCGTTTCAGGAGTGTGAAGAATTGTTCTTCCCGTGAATTGTTATTTTCTTTTGACTCTGGAACGGCATTGTCAATGTCAGCTGATATTTTTACTTTGTGAGCTCCGGCGGTAATAAAACTTCCA
>JBAYVM010000435.1:0-2917 GCA_041674645.1 Victivallaceae bacterium
CCGGTTGGAGAAGTCGCAGAAACGCCATTCTCATTCAAATGCGTAAATTTGCCAGAACGGCAGCAATATAAAATCACAGTCAGCGGAAAAATTGACGGGAAGACGTACAACGATGAGTTTATGGTTGAAATTTTGTCTGCCGGACAGGAACTGGGGCGGGTAAAGCATAAATTCTATCTGTATAATCCAGATAATACCCAAGCTTTGCCGGAACAGCTGAATGCACTGGGTCTGAAATACCAGATATATACTCCAGATATGACATTGAAACCAGCGACAGATGAACTGATTATCGCTCGCAATGCCTTGCCGAAACTCAAAACGTTTTTCAATTCTATTATTGATTTTGTCAAAAATGGCGGTCGGGTTTTGATAATGGAACAACAGGCGGATATTCTAAATGAATTGTTCCAATTGAAAACGCTGCATTTGAACAGCCGCACCATGTTCAAGGCGTTTGACTGTGATAACCGGCTGAACGATTTGGATGATGTCGACTTGAAAAACTGGCGTGGCGATTCAGATTTCCTGCCGCTGGATAATACTTGGGAAAAATCCGGTTATCCGCGGCATATCTGGAAAATATCACAACAGGGAATTGTCTCCAGTCTGCTGATTCAGCGTCCGCATACCGGAGCTTACCGCTCCTGGATAAACGGCGGTTTTGACTTGGACTATTCCGGGTTGCTGGAACTCAATATCGGGTGTGGGCAGTTGTTCTTCTGTCAATTAGACATCAGTTCGCGCACTGCCCAAAATCCGAACAGCATGACGGCTCTGCAAGGTATTATTAAGATGACTGACACGTTGCCGGTGACAACTAAGCGTTATCCGGTAATCTATGTCGGCAACAATCCTCAGGTTCTGGAACTCATCAAAACGCTGGAAGTAAAATATGACCGGAAGGTGTCTGCGACTTCTGACGTTGATTCAGTAATGTTGATTGGCGCTAACGCTTCTGAACAGGAATTGAGTCAGGCCAGGCAGCATCTGAAAAACGGCGGTATCGTAGTTTTTCTGGCGCGAAAGAATCCGGATGGTTTACCAGCTGAATTCATGCCGCCGCCAACGGTAAAGCTTGACGACTATACTCTAAGTAAATTGCCGGAACTGTCACTGTTATCCGGTTTGACGCTGGCGGATTTTTACTGGAAGGATTATTACCGCTATCCGCTATTTAAATCCGGTGGCAGTGTTACTCCGATTATTGCGGTTAAAGCGTTGAATGGCACTACGGTTTTCTGTCAAGTTGATCCGTATGAATTTGGCATTGTCCCGACTATTCAGCGGCAAATGCGGGCGCAACAAAAACAATTGCGTGTCATTGCCCACCTGTTTAGTCGGCTGGGAATAGAATTTTTGTTCAACCCGTCTTCCGCTACCAAACGATTTGACGGGATTGTGCTTGAAGACACATGGGGATTCTGTCTTGATCCGGAGGATAAAGGAGAAAAGTTGGGATTTAAGAATGGTTTTGCGCCGCAACGTCAACTCGACCCGACTAAAACCTACGAAACTCAAGGCGTCAAGGATAAGAATAGTTTTTATACACCGCCGAAAAACAATAAAGATTATGACGGCATTTCCTGGTATCAGCACGATGTGGTGATACCAATGAGCGCTCAAGGCAAGAAAATATATTTTCGGGCGCAGATTGATGATCAAGACATCACCTGGTTTAACGGGGTGAAAATTGGTGAAACGGATGAGAAAACGCAAGGCTCATACCGGGAATATCGTAAATATCTTATTCCTGAAAAAATAATCAAATACGGCGAACCTAATCGTATTGTTACCCGAGTGAATGACATTGGCAGTGATGGCGGCTTCTGGTCTGACCGGCGCATGAATATGTGGATTGGAATTTTTCCGGACAGTGTCAACTCTGGTCCGTATCACGACGCCGAATATGATTACGATCCGTATCTGTTCAGAAGATGGTGAGTCTTTATCCGTTAAGAGAGTCAATAAATTAGGAAAAAATCAGCCTGGAAAGGAGGAAAAGGCAACAAGCAACCCAATCAGTGCATTTTTAACTTACTTGTCATAAAAAATGGTAAAAGGAGGGTGTAGAGATGTCAGGAAAATTCAACAAAAAGATAATTGGTTTAGTATTGTTCGTTGCTGGAATCATGGCGGTTGACGGAGCTGTAATCACAGTATCTACTCCAGTAACTAAGACTACTATCCAAAACGCTGTAGATGCCGCTTCGTATGGTGATATTGTTGCTATTCCAGCGGGCAACTGGAATATTAGCGGCACAGTAAATTTAAAGGAAGGCATTCATATTCGTGGCGACGGCATTGATTCGACCGTATTGAATAAGACAGATGCGACCAGTACTGAGATATTCAAATTAAAAGTTATAAATCAAACTCCGTTTCAGATTTCCGGCATAAATTTTAAAGGTATCGGTCTTGGATTATTTATCAACGACCAAAGCTCAACTATACTTGACACGGGGATTTCCATTTACGGCAAGGCGAGATTCCGTATCCATGACTGCCGCTTTGAAAGCTTCACCGGCAATGGAATTTATGTTTATGGAACCTCTGATTCAGGAGGAAGTTATGTAGAAGGACATCCTGAAGGCGTTATAGATAATAATGAATTTAAAGATATCTATTGGCTTGGTTCATCAAGCGCTCGCGGCTATGGAGTTGGACTTTATGGTGATAACAGTTGGCCGTTATTACAGTTAGGAACTGCGTCTGCGTTATTTGTCGAGAATAACTATTTTCAACATATCAGGCACTGTATTGCTGATAATATGGGCGGTCGATATGTTTTCAGGTATAATGTAATTGAGGATAACTATTATCCTTTTGTCGCTATCGATGCGCACGGGAAATATATCAGTAATCACGGCTCTCGCAGCTACGAAGTATATGAAAATATGGTTACCGATGGAGTTGA
>JBAYVM010000436.1:0-2903 GCA_041674645.1 Victivallaceae bacterium
ATACCTTATGTTATAATATAGTAAATATAAAACCGACGATATACATTAACCATAAAAACAAAAAAAGCAAGCTTAAATGTAAAAAATCTTAATGGTTAACGGAAAAAAATGAAGATTTTGCGTTTCATATCATGTGTCAGATATTTCAAAAACAGCCCCGGTATTTTCGTCGCCCGGTTTCAGGCAGAATTGAGAAGTTAAAAGCGGGTAAACGAGAAAAGTTTTAAAGTTCTAAAGTGCGGAAGCGTTAAGGGTTAGGTGGGAAGTGGGAAGTGTTAAGGGTTACGTGTTAGTGGTTAAGACCGGCGAGCTGGAGTTCAGCGATTGTGGGATATGGATTCCTCTTAGTAGCGCCAGGTTTAGCCTTAAACCGGCGAAAAGATAACGCTGTCCGTCGTACGGACTTTTTACTTTTCTCGCTTTCAACTTGCCAACTTCTTCGCGTCCGGGACGGACGCGGCTACACCGGAAACGGTTTCGACGGAGCGAAACCAAAACCTCAAAAATCCTTCATTATCTTCATGCCCTTCACGGTGAAGTTCTTCTTTTTCGTGTTCTTCGTGCGATTCGTGGCTAAAAATGTTTTTTGCGGCTTTGCGCTTAAATCAATTTTACCATAATTCCGCCGGGCTTATGTTCTGCGCCGCTAACTTGCAGAACCTCCGGCAACGGCGAATGTTCCCATTCATAATAAATCACGTTATCGCGGAAAGTCAGGCCTGGCGCGTTCACTTTTTTTATTAACATTCCTATCGGGCTGGTTCCAAAAGCAGACGTAACTTTTGAGGCAAAAAAATTCAGGCTTTTAGATAACAAGCCGTCGCCAGCAATATCTTCCACCTTAGCCGCCACCGTTAACTTTTTGCCATCCCAAGTCAATTGTTGAATTTGTAGTTTTACTGTCGCGCCCAGAGTAATAACTTTTGATACACTAAGCGTGGCCTCAACTCCTGCCGCAGAACATTCCAGGTTTTTAATTTTCATCGCTGGAATATTTTTACCGATAACATCAACAATAGCTTTTTCCGGCAGAAAAATAGCCTTCTCGTATTTTAAATTATGCTCAAGCAATAACATGATTGCGTCTTTGCTTCCAGTCAGAATAGCTTCCCATTTCGCATCCATAAATTTATTTCCTGTCTTGTCAATTTTATTACTCTGTAGCGTTTACTCGGCACACCATAACATATCCGGCACGACATTTTGTGTCGTGGTCAGGAGTTTATCTCAACAGTTTTTCTGGCGGCGGCTACAACTTTTTCCCGTATGCTTTCCGGCTCAATCACTCTGATTTTTCCGCCTTCCGCGAGAATCCAACGAATGGCTTCGAATTCCGTGGCCGGTTGCAAAACAATAATCAGACTGCCATCCGGCTGCGGAGTGACTTTAAATTTTTTAGCCTTCTGTTGCTCTTTAAGATAAAAGGCTATACTGGCGTCGCAATGCAGCGTGATGCCGCTGATTTTCGGATAATTGAACAAGCCATTGCGACGAACGTCTTCAACAATACTTTTGTCGATTTCAAAAGTTAAATTGGTCAACTCCGCGGACGTAATCCGGTGAATGGCAAAAACCGTAATTTTATCATTTTCTATCCGTCCTTTGACATACCAGATACCTTTGTTAAAAGAGATCACATGCACATCAAGCTGTTTACTGGAACATTTTCCATCCTGCGATTTGTAGGTAATTTTTACTGCATGACGCAATCGCCAGCCATCAAGAATGACCTTAAAAATATCCGGACTAATCTCAACGCTAATCCCGGATGCGACAATCAACGATTCAATGAACGCGTTATCCAAAAATTCCGAATTGCTTCTGGTCAGCTGCATGTTCACCGCATCCCGGATTGTGCCTTTCAGCGGCTGCGGAACAATATCCTCCGCCAGCCTTGCGCCCAATAAAGAAGTAGTTATAAAATCTTCACACGACGACGGACAGTAAAAATCCCACATTTTATCGGCCAAGAAGTATCCATGCTGTTCAGAATCAAACGTTAACGGCGCGTTAAACTCATTTTTCAACAGATCAATATCGCGTTGCACCGTTCGCGCCGTGCAGCTCACATTCAGATTTTCATACAAATCCATCTGTCTAAGTTGTTCCGCGAACGAAACGCTGTTCGGATAATTGTTCTTCTTCAGCTCGGCGACAAATTTTATTAATCTCAACAATTGTTTTTTGCTGACCGGCATATTTACCCCATGGTTATTCAATTCTATTCCAACGTTCTCACGGGCTGATTTTCATTGAAAAAATATCACCGGCAAACATGAATGCAAGCCCGGCGTTGCCGGGAACTGGAAAAGTTGACAATGAGGAAAGATAAAAGAGTAAAGTAAAAAGAGAAAAATGGACAAGCGAGAAAAGTGTTAAGTGTTACGTTTTAGGTGTTAAGAGTTAACTGGCTGGATGGCTTGTCCGCCTTTGGAGGGCTTGTTCGCCTTTGGAGGGTTTTGCGCCGTCGAAACCGTTTTGGTGTAGTGGCCTCGCTCTGCGAGGCTTTTTCTGAATGTTAGTGACCAGAAAAAGCAGAAGGCGGGACGCGGGAAAAGTTCTAAAGTTCTAAAAAAATTCTCTGTGTTCTCAGCGTCCTCTGCGGTGAAATATTTTGCGTTTAGCTCTTTCTTTTTTCGTCCGGCACGGACGAAACTACACCTAAAAACCTTCATTCTCTTCATGTCCCTCATGGTTAAACCTTTTCGTGTTTTTTGCGTCCTTTGCGCCCTTTGCGTTTAACTCTTTATTCTTTTCGTCCGGCACGGACGAAACTACACCTAAAACCTTCATTCACTTCATGTCCCTCATGGTTAAACCTTTTCGTGTTTTTTGCGTCCTTTGCGCCCTTTGCGTTTAACTCTTTATTCTTTTCGTCCGGCACGGACGAAACTACACCTAAA
>JBAYVM010000437.1:0-2896 GCA_041674645.1 Victivallaceae bacterium
CGCTGACGTAATATTTCGGACAAGTTGCACCGTTCGCGCCGCGTCGTCAAGAAAAAACACCGGTTCCAGACTGTTTACATTATCAATATTTCTAATGCCGACGCCAACGAGTTGCGGATCAAAATCGGCGATAGCTTTTCGCAATGCAATGTCATTTTCGCCGCTGGCAAGCAGATCAAGCAATTTGACTTCATGTTTTTTCTCCCTCAACGTCCGGGCAATTACGCCAAGCCCGAGCGGAAAAACCGCATAAGGATCAATCGAAAAATTAGTTGATATCAACAGTATTCTCATCGGCTTTCCTTCGGCTGTTGACGGGCAAAAGCAAAAATCGCGTCCGGCGCTGCCTGTTCCGGCCAGCACAACTCTGCATTTTCGCCAGTGGAAACCACCAGGCAAACCAGCGTGTCAACGCTGCGATAAGACAAAAGCATAATTTCCGCATCGCCATTGGCAATAAAATCTCCGGCAGTGCGCGCCAGTTCGTTCCAAACATCGTATTCGTCGCGAATATACAAAACCGGTCCGCGCAACCCGAGGGTGACGGAAGCGTCAACCGCCGCGCTCGTCGGCAGCGTGTGCACGAACAAACTCGAACGCCCCAATGTCTGGCCGCCTTCCAGATAATCCACAAAATAGGCCGTCTGGTCGGATTCATGCTCAAAATCATCAGCCGTCAACAACCCAACGGTCAATTCCGGAACAAATGAAATTCCCGCATCCCGCAATGCCAGTCCGGCGCCGAGCGTAAAAATTTGCGCGTCCGGAGAAAATCTTCTAAAATTCGACCAGTTGCCGTTTTCCCAGTCGTTATCCGATAATTTTTGTTTTAAATCACCCGGACTGCTGAAATTGCAACGAACTCCATTAAACAGAGCTTCGCAGTCAGCTGGCCAGATAATGCTTCCGCCCATTATTTTTAGATGATTCATTAACATTCAATTCATGGTTATATTTCTGCATAAAACAGCCGAAGCGTAAAATAGTCTGATTGACGCAATATTTCAAGATGAAATTGCCAACCTCAAGCTTTGGAGATAAAAGGTTGTTTATTATTGCAAGCTATTCTTGAGGAAGCAGGAATTTCCATGCCGGAACTACCTTGATTCCGTCAACGAGTTCCCGTTCATCTTCCCAAGTTACAATGAGCCGTTCATCAACTTTCATGTAATCGCCGACCTTAATAAGAGAACGACATTCGCGTTGAAAGGTCTTTTCATTGTCTATCTGGTAACTGGACTGAATTAAAAGTTGTTTCTTATTGACAGGATGTATAGCGTAAAAGTCAATCTCATACTTTTCTTTTTCAGTATTCACATAGTTGATAATGTAACCCTGTCGGCGCAAATGCATAAAAACCATATTTTCAAGCAGAGCTCCATTATCCGCCGATGTTTTCAGCGCCATTGCACGGATCATTCCGTGGTCAATGATGTAAAGTTTATCTGGATTGACTCTGCGCCTTGCCATAGAATCGGTCAAGAGTGGAACCTTATAGAAAAGATAGGCTTCACAGAAACAATCAATATAACTTTGTATGGCTTCGCGGCTGTATGAAACTTGCAATTGCTTCAATGATTTTCCCAGATTGGTAATGCTGAACTTCTGTGCCGGCGCATAAAACACTGCCTGCACAAGGTGTTTCAATGCTTGAGAAAGAGGTATTTGATGACGCTCAAGCACATCACGCAAAGTCACGACATTGACATAGTCTTGAAGTCTGCTAATCGCCGAATCTGAATCATCACGCTGAACTTCTGGGAATCCGCCAGCAATAAAATAACGGGTTAAGGCATTTTTCAGTTTGGTCCTAACCATATCTCCGCCCGGAGGAGGAACCGGATTGCAGATATTGTGGTAAATCATAAATTCTTCAAAAGAAAATGGAAAAACTTCCGTTGAGAGTGAACGTCCCCGCATGGCTGTGCCAATTTCCGTTGTCAACATCTTGGACGATGATCCGGTTATAGTAATCTGCACTTTCTCGCTGTCAAGAAGACGGCGAATGAACATCTCCCAATTTGGAATATTCTGAATTTCATCGAAAAAAAAGTAGCAAACCTGTGTCCGATTATCCGGATAACGTTCATAATAAACATCAAGAATGGTTTGAAAATCTTTCAGGGCAAAACCAAACAGGCGTTCGTCTTCAAAGTTGAGATATAATAGACAATCTTTGCTAATGCCGGAATCCAGCAACTCCTGCATCTGCTGATAGCAAAAACAGGTTTTTCCGGTTCGGCGCATTCCAGTAATCACAGTCACACTTCCGGAAACTTCCGGATAACAAATATTGCGCTTTATAATTGTGGGTAAATCACGATGGTAAAAATTTACGAGTAAATCGAGCAGAATGTTTTTCACGATACATGTCTCCATATGTTGTTCGATATATAAAATAGCCGCAAAAAACAAAAAATCAACAAATTAGACATCTGCCGCTGCTAAATGCTTGTCATTTTAGCAGTTTAATACTTCTAATTTGCCAAAATAGATTTATTCCATTGAATTAGACGGCTATTAAAAATACCTGAACGCTGACTCGACGGTTATTTTCGGTATTGCGGGGTACAAAACTTTAGCTTTTGTGTTTTAATTTTTTAAGACATGATTGCAGTTGAAACAGAATATGGTTGAAAGATAAAAAATTTAGCGTCCGAGACGGACACGGCTACACCGGACGTTGTCCGGAAAATGTAGCGCTCTCGCGAGGACAAAGTAGCGCCAGGTTTAGCCTTAAACCGGCGAAAAAATATCTCCCGTGGCTGCCAGCCGCAGGAGGGAGGCGCGGAGAAAAATGGGAAGATTCACCACTAACTCACACTAACGGGAACACTAACAAGATTTATTCAGCGAATCTCATTTTCTGGAAAAAAATTTCATTCACTGCATGATA
>JBAYVM010000438.1:0-2885 GCA_041674645.1 Victivallaceae bacterium
CTTTGCTGGAAGAACGGGATATTGGCTCATTCCGCATCGGAACCGATATCCGGGATCGTTTGCAAATGCTTAGAAATAAAGCCAACTCCTGTCGTCAGGTTTTGATTATCCGCGACCAACTGCTACGCCTGAATAATGTCAGCTATCAGCCGCAGGATATTGAAAACGCCGGACTGCTTACCGCGTTCGCCTATCCTGACCGCATCGGAAAACAACGCAAAACCGGTTCGCTGAATTATCTGCTCAGCGGCGGACGCGGAGCGCGTTTTCCGGAAGTTGAACCCGTTGCCGCCAGTGAATTTATTGTTGCCGCCCGGCTGGACGGAGCCGGAACTGACGCTAAAATACAACTCGCCGCTCCGGTTAACGAAGACGACCTGCGTAAACATTTTTCCGCGATGATTACTGCCGTTGATTCGATGCGGTTTGAACATTCCAGCCGCGCCACGGCGATTGTCCGCGAAACCCGGCTGGGCGCGATTGTCCTTAATTCCGCGCCGATTAACAATCCGCCGCCGGAACTGGTTACTGCCGCCCTGCTGGAAGGCATTCGCGAAACCGGACTGCACGTTCTGCCGTGGAATGAAGAAGTTTTGTCCTTGCGGGAACGCGTCAGTTTTGCCCGGCGGCTGGAACCGGAAATCTGGCCGGATTGGTCGGACACGACGCTACTGAATTCCCTTGACGGCTGGCTCGCGCCGTTCCTCTCCGGAATCCGTTCTTTCGACGGACTAAAAAAACTCAATCTTCAAACCGTGCTTTCCGCCTCGCTTAACCGGGATTTAACTAACCGGCTGGAACGCGAATTTCCGGAAAGATTTACCGCGCCCACCGGTTCAAAAATTCGCATTGATTATTCCACTGAAACTCCGGAATTGCCGGTGCGGGTACAGGAAATGTTCGGTTGCGCGGTTCATCCGGTCATTGGCGGCGGACGCGTCAAACTGCGCATCCGGTTACTCTCCCCCGCCATGCGGCCAATTCAAATCACCTCCGACCTTCCAGCCTTCTGGCACGGCTCCTGGGAACTGGTAAAAAAAGAGATGAAGGGACGTTATCCGAAACATCTCTGGCCCGACAATCCCGCCGACACCGCCCCCACCCGCCGCGCCAAACCCCGCAGTTAAATAAGTAGTTGGCAAGTTGAAAGTGGGCAAGCAAGAAAAGTAAAAAGACTAACGCCATCAGTCATACTGACTTTTGATGCGTAGCATCTTTGGAGTGCGGCGCTCCTGTGCCGCTTTAATTTCTTGTGTTTACCACGGAATACACTGAAAACACGGAAGGGTTTAAATAGGCTCGCAGCGCGAGCCCGTGAGCTTAGGAATCGACGCAGTCGAGGAGCAGCGAATGCAAGCCCTCCGGCGCATGAGGAGTACGCCCAATGGCACGATTAGCCAGCGGCAGCGATTAAATAATCCAAACAAAATTACTGCCGTATTTGTATTTGCCGACTTTTTTTGTATCTTCAAACAAGAAGTGAGTAATATACAGAAAAACGATATGATAACCTGTTGGGATGGGAAGATAAATGGAAACACTGAAGCAAGAGTTTTACGCACCGCTCGGAAGACTTACAATGGCCTTCTCTGCACTCGAAAGTAGCCTCGCTTGGTTCATCGGCGAACTCTTAGGCGGCGACGAGTTCATTCGAGGTTTGTTCGAGTCGCAGCTATCGTTCCAGCGCCTTCTTAATGTTGCTGACGGAACGTATAGTCACAAAGTGGCAGACACGGCACTCATCGAACGCTGGCAATCCCTTCAAAGTGCACTAGCGGTCTGCGAGGAGAAACGCAATACCGTAACTCACTCATCCTGGGGTATCTGGTGGGAAGAGCCAGATGTCTACGTCTCCCAAGAGAAAACCCGGATTAAGCGAGGCAAAGGAATTCACAGGTACAAGGTTAAGGCATCAGTGGATGACATCAACAACATCGCAACAGACATCGAGAATACCAATCTTGAGCTGATGAATCTGGTTATTGAGACAAACAAGAAAGGCTTTATCCATACTTTTGACGAGCACCTTGAAATTGTCGCGAAAATAGAGTCCAAACCTGCTCATTCGACGGAATAAAACAAGAAGTGTGTAATATACAGAAAAACGGTATGATAACTTGTTAGTTGCAAAAGGGGAAAGATGAAAAAGAATACAAAATTAATTGCATCAGGCTTTTTATTATTAGGAGTTTCACGAGCTTTATTTGTGTATCCAGGATTGCTATTGCCGCTTGCTTTACGCAATATATCAATTATTTCAGTAATCGATCTCGTTAAGTAAAATGGAGTAAAATACGATGCCTAACAACCCCTTCCACAATAGGTTGAAGAAGACCATACAGATAACGTGCGGAGTGCTGTGCGTGGTCGGAGTTTCATGCTTCCTGGCATGGCAACATCCGCGCGGCAGAAGTGCGCTTCTCTCTCTCCTGTTTCAACTTCGAGGTCAAACTGGCGTTATCGAGTATGTGGACCATGACGGCAGTAGAGAACAGTGGCGCTACTTGAAAGGAGTGCGAGAAGGGATTTGGAAGCGGTGGAACAAGGATGGAAAACTTGTCAATCAATGTGAGTACAGGAACGGCGACCCTTGGAATGGCATCTGCCGAATACGAGATATGAAGGAATTTTATGGTGAATACAAGAATGGGAAGCCATGGAATGGTGCTTACTCAGCATTTACTGGCAATACAAATGGCGATTGTTTTATCGATGGACAGGAGATGTCTCTGGAGGCTTATCGGCAGCATTGCGGAGTCTCTTCAAACGTAATGCTGATTGGTATTCAAGCATGGAAAACAAAGCAATAATTGATGTATAGTTCTCTGCGAAGATAAAGTCCAGATTTTTCTTGTCCGGCATGGACGAGGCTAAATCGGCAAGAA
>JBAYVM010000439.1:0-2884 GCA_041674645.1 Victivallaceae bacterium
AGAACATTTACGGCTAATACGATTTTTTTGTTTTGATGGTGGCGCTGCCTGCAAGCATTAATGCGGCAGACTTAATGCTTCGGCATTTTTATATAATTCCGTAACCATGGGAACCACATATTTTTCAGCGCGAGGCCATCCGCCGTTGAATTTAGTCACAAAAATGACCCCTTTGCCGTAGCGACGGGAAAGCAGGAACGGTTTTTCCGTACCGTCTTTCAGTTCAATATTCCCGATAATGTTCCATTTGCCGGGTTCCAGCGGGATAAAATACGCAGGCGGCGGAACAGGAAACGCTTTGCGCAGTTTTTCCGGAACTGCCGGGGCAAAGCTCCCATGGCGAGGATTAAGGAGATTTTTCTCGCCAAAACTAAGCCGGAAGGATTTGTCCTTGAAATATTTTTCAAGCGGAGCCCCGTTAATTTCCATAAGCAAAACCGCGCCATTGCGAACTGCGGGGATTATTTTTTGCGCAAACAACTCTTCCGGCACATCGTCCCATTTACTGACGGTGAGAATAATCATTTGAGCGTCGGAAATATCGTATCCAGCCAATTTGGCAGGATTGTCGAAATATTGATAATTCCAGCCGCTTTTCAGCAATTGCGGAAAGAAGCTGACGATGTTGGTCGCGCCGGCGCTGATCCACACTAGATTGCGATTTGTCCTGGCGGCATCCTCAAAGTGGAGTATCGCTCCAGATGACGGACTGTGAAACGTTGGCGCGGGAAATCCGGAGTGCGGGGTAGAATAGCGATTTACAGTAATATACCATGGCTTGTCGCTGACAGGAGTCGCTTTCAGTTCAGAAAAGGGCAATTCCATCTCGGCAATCCATCCGTTCGGGGTTGCGGTGATTTTGCGTTTCCAGTTCATGTCCCAACTTTCATCTACGCCCAGACCTTCAAACCAGCCGCCGCCGCGGTTCATGGCGAAATGACGGTATGGGCTGCCATCATTAAGATCAAGGAATATTTCCAGCACATCATTTTTTCCTGTTCCCCAAAATTTGTCATGTCCAGCTTTTCCAGCATCAAGTCCTGGAATGTCGGGGCACTCAACGCAAACCACCAAAGCGGAATCATTGCGGTAGATACGGACTTTGGTGTCGGTGACTTTTCCGTTTTTGTCAACCATTTGGCGAAACGGCGTCTGATTGGCTGATGTCGTTTTGATTACATTGATGGAAGGCTTGAAAGTTTCTGCGGCGCGTTTCCATTTGTTAAAGATGGCAACCTCAATTTCAAGCTGGCGAAGTTCACGAGGATGATTCTTCAGTTTTTCCGCGGCGGCTTTAAAGTTTTTTTCTGCCACTTCAATCAATTTTTTATCTACGAACTTCCGGGCGAAACCCTGTGGCGGATGCGTATAATAAGTTAAATGGGCATCGGAATTCTCCCACGACATGGCCATCTGACGATAATAGGCGGCGAGTTCCGGAGCTGCCGGGCCAAACACATAATCACACCATTCATTGATGATAGCGTCAACAGAGAGTTCCGGGTTCCATATCAGTTGAGCATAAATATACCCGGCAAGCCTTGCCGAGATATGATGCATGTCTTCAGGCTTCTGCTTTGCGGGATAGCCGCATGGGAACTCGGTTTTCATGCTGAGGATATCCCCGCGTTGATGATAACAACGAATCTCATCGGCTAAAATATTCCAGAACGGCAACATCATCGGACAGTCAAAGGCATCGAATTGGTAACCGTAAATGCCGATTTTTGTCTTCTTGCTCCAACGGTCCAGTTCCTGAAGAGATTTCTGGTTGAGTTTACACTTCTGGTCGTTAAGCTTATGAACATAACAGCGGTCGGACTGGCAGTACTGCACATATTCCAAGCCCGTGATTTTTGAATCCGGAACCGCGCGGTATTCCATATAAGCAATTCCGGCAAAGCGCAGATTGGGAAGACTTTTGTGAATTTCATCCTGTAATTTATGGTAATAATCATACCAGCGTGAAGACAGGTCGGGGTTGCGGGTGCATTCCGAACATTGGCAACGGGTTGTTATGTCAGCTGGAAACACATTTACAAGCTCGGCATTGGATCCTTTCGCCAGCTTGGTGATTTTTTCAGCAACGTATCTGGTGAATTCCGGATTTGACCAGCAGCCGCCATTACCTTTGGGAATACGCTTGCCGTTAATCATGGAAAACCAGTCGGGATGATCCTTGAACATTGACTCAGGCACATAAATTTGATGAGATGAGATTGCAATCGGCGTACGCACCATTCCGGTCAAATCCTGAACATCCGCGCGTTTTGAATATATATTAACTTTATTTCGTGCCAGCCAATATCCCATGTCCTCGTAACGATGATTTTTAATAGGAACTATCATCCGGTGGAGAAATGCCGCAGTTTCCTGGATGTTTAATTTTGGCAATTGCCAGGAAACAAGCGGCTTGAAGTATTCGCCGTCATCTCCGGCCCAGAACCAGCGCATGCCAAGTTCTTTTTCCAGAAAGCTGTACACCGCATAAAGGGTGGCGCGGGGACAATTTCCTTTCAGATAGAGATTGCCGTCGCGGGTTTCGATTGAAAATGAATCCGGCTCGTCAAATGCGGCTTTGCCGCTCGGGCCGATCACTACCGCCGACGTTTGCGGACATTTGCCGCCGTCAATGATTTCGAAATCAACGTTGCCGATTTTTTTCAGCATGGATTGCAATTCGCGGGCGGCAAATTTTTCGGTAATCCCGGGAGCGCCCGGCAAATATATCTTCCATGCGGTTTTGCCGTCTTTAAAGAACCAGTCTTCAGCTTGCGCAACGAAAGTCATAGACAGCAATATAAAAGCTACAAAAATTCTTTTCATGATAAATCCTTGGATATTGTGTAATGGTTTAGTGTCAAAAAATTAAATTTTTTGATAA